>JABRVY010000019.1:0-1637 GCA_039961755.1 Acidobacteriota bacterium
GGGGATGGGGGTGTGGTTTTCCACCTTCCTCGCCCTGGTGGGGCACCGGGTGGACGCCGTCGACCCCGCCTGGGCCGGCATCGCCGCCGCCCCCGGCCGCTTCCCCGAACTGGCCGCGGTCGGCGACCTGGACGCCTATGACTTCATCCTCGTCTCGGTACCCCTGGCCTCGACCCCGCTGGCGGTGGCGGAGGTGGTGGAACACCGCCCGCGGGGGGTGGTGGTGGAGATCGCCTCCATCAAGAGCCACCTCCTCCCCGCCCTGGATGCCGCCGACCGCCTGGGGGTGCGAGTGGCCTGCCTGCACCCCATGTTCGGGCCCGGCAAGTCCCCCTACGAACCCCTCACCTTCGTCCTCGCCTGCCGTCGCCCGGCCGAGGAGGAAACCGCCGCCCTGGCGCCGCTACTGCTGCACCCCTATTCGTCCCTCGTTCCCATCCCCTTCCCCCACCACGATCGCCTCATGGGGTGGCTGCTGGGACTGGCCCACCTCACCGGCATGCTGTTCGGCGTCGCCCTCGCCCACGCCGGACTGGACGCGGCGGAGCTGCAGCGGTGCGCCTCCACCACCTTCGAGCGGCAGGCCGCCACGGCGGTTTCGGTGGTCTCCGAGGACCCCGACCTCTACCTGGACATCCAGCGCCTGAACCCCCACCGCCAGGAGGTCTACCGGGCCGTGCAGGAGGCCCTGGCCGACCTGGTGGGGGCGGTGGAGCGGGGCGATCGGGAGGCCTTCGCCGCCTCCCTCGGCGCCGCCCGCCGCTTCCTCACCGAGACGGGGTGAGGGGTTCTCGACAGGAGGGGTCGTCCACGCGGGGGCTGTTGACCCGGGGGGAAACCGGCCAGGCGACCATCCCGGCGGCCGGGTGGGGTCGCAGGAGCTGCCGCAGCCGCTCCGGCTGCCCCACCGCCGGATCGAGCCAGAGGTCGAAGGCCGGCGGCGGCAGGATCACCGGCATGCGATCATGCAGCGGCGCCACCACCTCGTTGGGAGCCGTGGTGAGGATGGCGCACGACTCCACCGACTGGCCGGTGCCCGCCCAGCGCTCCCACAGCCCCGCCAGGGCAAACGGCCGACGGTCCTTGAAGGTGATGAAGTACGGCTGCTTCGCCCCCCCGTGCCGGGCCCACTCGTAAAAGCCGTCCGCCAGCACGAGACAGCGCCGGGCTCGAAAGGCACTGCGAAAGGCCGGCCTTTCCATCACCGTCTCGGCCCGCGCATTGATCAACCGGTTGCCCATGGCGGGGTCCTTGGCCCAGGCGGGGATCAGCCCCCAGCGCAGGAACACCAGGCGCCGCCGGCCGTCCTCGCGACGCACCGCCGCCACCGGCTGGGTGGGGGCCACGTTGTGGCGGGGCTCGAGAGCCGGCACCTCGTCGAGCCCGAACACCTCGGCCACCACCTCGGGGGGCGACGCGAAGGAAAATCGGCCGCACATGGGCACGATCATAGCCGCCCCGCGCCGCCCGCGAGAGCTTCAGCTCGGCCCACGGCGCGGCGCCGCTACGATGCAGAGGCACGCTAGGATGGCGACGAGGAGGAAGGCGCCATGCGCATCGTCCTGGCCAGCGTACCCGTGCAGGATCAGGCGGCCGCCCGAGATGTCTACACGCGCATCCTGGGCTTTCGGGTGAAG
>JABRVY010000020.1:0-11420 GCA_039961755.1 Acidobacteriota bacterium
GCTCCAGCCCCCCGGACCCCCACCGCTCGCCGGGAGTGAATCCCGGCTCGCGGATCTCGCCTCCGCCCACCCTCCCGGTCCGCGTGGGTTGAAGAGGGTGTGGCGGGGCAGGGCCCGGTGCGGTCACATCCCGAGCTCTCTGTGTCGCGGGGCTCCGCGTCCCGCCACGGCGGCGGGAGGCTTCAGGGCAAGGCTGCCAGCAGGCGCCGGGCGGCCTGCTGGCCGGCGCGCACGGCGTAGTTCTGCCCACGGTCCTCGGGGTAGATCTGGGCCATGCAACAGTGGTAGAGCCCCGGCCAGGGGGTGGCGAAGGGGGGGATGACCCGGGAGTACATGGGGGGCACCACCGGCTGGGCGTAGGCGGCGCGAAACACGTGGCGCGCCAGCACCCAGGAGTCATCAAAGGCCGGGTTGAGGAGCTGGAGGAAGGGCCGGTAGAGCGCCCACAGCTCGCTGTCCCGCATGGTCCAGGCAGGGGCGCCGGGGAAGAGGTACTTGGAGAGGTACACGATGACCCGGCCGCCGTAGCGCTGGGCGGGGATGTAGTTGGTGTGCTCGATGACCCCGCCGAAAGGAAAGGCGGCGTCGGCGATGTTGAGCCAGTAGTAGGGGGTGAGGGAGCGGCTGAGCTCCAGGACCATGCACAGGGCGGCGGTCCCCTCGAGCGGGGCGAGGAGCCGGCGGTAATCATCGGGGAGGGTAGGGCCGGCGACCTGGAGAAGCTCCTCGGGCGAGCCGGTGAAGAGCACCAGGGGGAAGTCGAACTCCTGCCGGCGCACGGTCAGACGAATTCCGCCCGCCGCGGGGGCGAGGCGGCGCACCGGGCTGGCGAGATGTAGGGTCACCCCCAGTTCGCCGAGGCGCCCTGCCAGGGCGTCCACCAGCTGCCCGAAGCCCCCCCGCATGTAGCCGAGCCGCTCCCCCAGCCCCGAGGCGGAACGGGAGCGGCCCCGCAGGTAGACCTTGCGCCACAGCCACGCCATGGAAACCGTCGTGGCGCGGTCGGCGAACTTTTGCTCCAGGAGCGGGCCCCACACCCTTTCCCAGACGGCCCTGCCGGCCCACCGCCGGATCCACTCGGCGGCGGTGACGCGCTCGAACTCGGCCAGGTTGTCCCGGTGGCGCAGGTACAGGGTGGTGAGAGCGAAGCGCAGCTTGGCGGGCCAGGGGAGGGGGCGAAAGCGCAGGAGCGAGGCGGGGGTGCCGAAGTCCCACAGTCGCCCCCGGCAGTACATGCCCATGCGGGAGGGTAGCCATTCGATGGTCGAGCCGAGGCCCAGCTCCTCGGCGAGCTCCACGTAGTCGGTGTCGGTGGTGAAGAGGTGATGGTAGAAGCACTCCAGCGGCTCGCCCCCCACCTCGAACATGGCCACCAGGCCGCCGGGCGCGGGCCAGCGCTCGAATACCTCCACCTGCCAGCCGGCCTGGGCCAGGCGGTAGGCCGCCACCAGGCCGGTCAATCCGGCTCCGACAATGGCGCAGGACGGACGCATGGGGGCATCCTAGCGCAGCAGGACGGGCTTCGACACCGGGGGCTCCCTTTTTTTGCGTAACCTGCGCCCCACCTTGCAGCGGCGGCCGGTCCGGGTGGACTCGCCGAATGAGATAAGGAAACGGCGCACCCACCGTCGCGTATGATTGGTCGCACCGTGAGAAGGAGGTCCGTCGCGTGGATGGTGGGGATGGCCGCGATGGTGGCGAGCACGATCTGGCTATACTCCCCGGTCCTCAGCCTGGAGCTTTTGGGTGACGACTACCACTGGGTGCAGCACGCCCATCGCGCCCTCCATCACCCCTGGCTCCTGCTGGCGGATCTGGACTCGTTTTACCGCCCCGCCAGCACCTGGACGCTGGCGGTGGACCGGCTGCTGTGGCCCTGGTGGCCGCCCGGGTACCACGCCACGAACCTGGCTCTCCATGGGTTGACGGCCCTGCTCCTGGTTGCGGCGGCGAGGCGGCTGGGCCTTGCCCCGGGCCCGGCTCTCGCGGTCGGGTGGTTATGGGCCTTTTCCCCCTGGGCCTGCGAATCTGCCATTCAGGTGGCCATTCGTTTCGAGAGTTTGCTGCTGGCGGCCTGGTGTCTGATGATCCTGCTCTGGCCCGGCAAGGACGAGGGGTGGAGGCCAGTGCGGATTGGGGGAGTAGCGGCCGCCGTGGCGCTCGCCATGGCCAGCAAGGAAACGTGGGCGGTGACCCCGGCGCTGGCGTGGCTGCTGGAACGCTTCCAGCGTGGTCGACGCGGGCGGGAGGCATTGCTGGTGCCAGCCCTGCTGGCGTCGCTGGCGTTGCTCTATAGCTCGGTGTACTTTTCGTTCTTCCCTTCGGACAAGGGGTACTTCCAGTGGCAGGCGGCGACGTTCGCCAAGATCCCTCAACAGCTGGCCGGCTTTTTCTGGCTCGCTCCCCATCGTCCGGCGGAGTTCATCTTTTCAATTCCTCTGTCCCTGGCCGTCCTGGCCACGGTGGCCCTGGGTTGGCTGGGGTGGCGGAGCGCGTCGCCGGCGATGACCGTGGGCCTGGGGCTGCTCCTCCTGCCGGCGCTGCCGACTCTGGGTGTGCCGCTGCTGCCGCTGCGCCACTGCGCAGCTCCCTACGCCGGCTTTCTCCTGCTCGTCGCCGGCGCCCTCGCAGAGCTTTCTCGCCGGCTCGGGCCGCGAGCTCGCCCGGTGGCCTGGGGGGTGGCGGCGGCGATTGCCGCCCTGGCGGCGGTAGGGGGGGCGTTGGTGGTGCGGGCCGAACTGGAGGACGCCCGCCGTCTTTCTGCCGCTCACCAGGTGGTGCTGGCGCACGCCCGCCAGGTGGCATGGATGTTGTCCGAGGAGCGGCCGGTCCTGGTGGTACGTGCGGAGGGCACGAACGTTCTGAAAGAGCTGGGGGAGAGCTATCTCGGCTGGCCGAAACTATTGTACGTGCGGGAAAAGGACCCCGCTGCCCTGATCGACGCGGCGGCGCTGTTCTGGTGGGTACGGGCCCGACCTGGCGAGGACGTGGTCAGGCGCGATGATCCGATGGCCGCCGACCTGCATCGCCCGGGGGAGGTGCTCATCTACACCGAGGGGGGGTTTCGCCGCGTTGCAGCGCCGGTGGACGATGTGGCCGCCGAAGCCCGCATTCTCGCCGCCCGCCGGGTGCGCTTTCGGGTCATCGAGCTGCGACGGTGGCAACGCGCTCAGTTGACCTCGCCATCGTCGTCGGTGAGGAAACCAGGCAAGGCGTAGCGGCCCTCGACCTGGAAGGTCGGAGTGGTGCCCGTCGCCTCCACCTGCCAGCGCTGGTAGAGGTGTTCCGGGAGCTCGGCGAGGAATCGGGAGGGCTCCAGGATGACGTCCACCCGGTAGCGGTCGCGGGCCACGAAGGGGTAGCACAGCAGCAGCGCATCCCTGGCCCGGGTGCAGGCGACGTAGAAGAGCCGCCGCTCCTCCTCCTCATCCTCGGCGCGGGCGGAGGGAAAGCGCCCCTCGGCCAGCCAGACGATGAACACCACCCGCCACTCCAGTCCCTTGGCCTGGTGCACGGTGGAGAGGGTGACCTTCTGCTTTTCTCCCTCCACCGCCGCCACGTCCTCTCCCGAGAGCTCGTTCATCAGGGTGACCTCGTCGAGAAACGCCGACACCTCCTCGTACCCGTCGGCGAAGATGGCCAGCTGTTCGAGGTCATCGAGGCGCGAGGCGGCGTTGTCGAGGCTGGCGCGTACGTACTCCCGGTACCCGGAGCCCACCACCTCGCGCACCATTTCCCCCGGACGGGCGCGCAGCCGCTCCAGCCGGCCGACCAGCTGACCCAGCTCGGCGGCGGAGCGGGCCGCCGCTGCCGGCAAACCCGTCCCGGCGGGGTCGAGGTGCAGCATGGCGTGAAGCGGATCCCCCGACGCCCGCAGCTCGACCCACAGTCGGGCCACCAGCCGCTGTCCCAGGCGCGGCCGGAGCCTGGCCATACGGGTGAAGGCCACCTCGTCGGCGGGGTTGGCCACGAAGCGCAGGTGGGCGAGGACGTCCTTGACGTGTCGCTGCTCGAAAAAACGCAACCCCGAACGCACCTCGTAGGGGATGTTGCGGCGCGCCAGCTCGACCTCCACCTCCAGGGAGTGGGAGTGGTTGCGGTAGAGCACGGCGATCTCGGACAGCGAGACCCCCTCATCGATCAGTTCCAGGATATGGGAAGCCACGAAGGCGGCCTGATCCTCAGGGGACGGGGCGGCACACACCACCGGCAGCTCGCCGCCCTCCCGCGCGGCCCGCAGGTTCTTGGGAAACTGTCTCTCATTGTGAGAGATGGAGGCGTTGGCCAGATGCAGGATGGGCGGCAGGGAGCGGTAGTTGGTTTCCAGTCGGAAGGTGACGCAGTCGGGGTAGCGCTCGGGGAAGGTGAGGATGTTGGCGAACTCGGCGCCGCGAAAGGCGTAGATGGACTGGGCGTCATCGCCCACCACCACGAGGTTGCGCCCGCCGCCCAGCATGGTATCGACGATGTCCGCTTGCAGCCGGTTGGTGTCCTGGTACTCGTCCACCAGAATGTGAGCAAAGCGCGCCTGCAGTGCCTGCCGGGTCTCGGCGTGGCGGCGCAGCAGGAGCAACCAGTTCAGGAGCAAGTCGTCGTAGTCCATGAGGTTGCCGGCCCGCTTGCGCTCCAGATAGCGGCGAAAGACCTCGACGATGGTATCGGTATCGGAGGCGAACTGGGGGAAGCGAAGCGGCACCACCTCGGCCAGGCTGCGGCCGGTGTTGATACACAGAGAGTACAGCTCAACGAGCTGCGCGGCCCCCGGAAGCCGCCGGGCCGGGGGGGTGGGGACCACGTCGGCCAGGGCGGCCCCCATCAGGTCGCGGGCGTCCTCCCGATCGAGGATGCCGTAATTGGGCCGATAGCCGAGCTGTTCGGCCCAGCGTCGCAGCAGGCGGTTGCCCACCGAGTGAAACGTCCCGCCCATCACTCGACTGGCGTCCCGTCCCAGAAGCCTTCCCACCCGTTCCAGCATTTCCCGGGCGGCGCGGTTGGTGAAGGTGAGCAGCAGCACCTCGACAGGCTTGACGCCGTCCTCCAGCAGGCGGGCGACGCGGTAGACCAGCGTGCGGGTCTTTCCGGACCCCGCTCCGGCCAGCACCAACATGGGGCCGCCGGGGTGCATCACCGCCTCGAGCTGCTCCCGGTTCAACTCGCTGGCGTAGTCGATGCGGCGCCGGGCCGCGGGGGTGGCCCGCAGGGCAACACGCCGGGGAGCAGGTGGGTGTGGCATCGCGGGGAGGATAGCGCAGCGCCCCCTGGCGGGTCGCAGCTGGCGCGCAGATTTCACACGCCCAGGCTGGTTGTCATGACTTGTGCATCCACGTACAATGCCGCTGGCGCGGGGGGGCCGGCTCGTCGCCCAGTGGGAAGCAGATGCCGCCGCGGCGCCTGTTCCCCGCGCGGGAAGAGAGGGGTCAGCGTGTTCACCATTCTCAAGAAGGAAGAGATCGGCCCCAAGTTCTGGCGCTTTCTCATCGCAGCGCCGGAGATTGCCCGCAAGCACCGTCCGGGGCAGTTCGTCATGGTGCTCATCGACGAGGACGGCGAGCGCATCCCCCTCACTCTGGCCGACTCGGACGCCGAGGCCGGGACGATTACCCTGGTGGTGCAGGAGGTGGGCAAGACCACCATGCAAATGGGGGCCCTGCCCGAGGGCTTCCGCTTGATGTCGGTGGTGGGTCCGCTGGGTGCGCCGACCCACATCGAGAAGGTGGGGACAGTGGTGTGCGTGGGGGGCGGCGCCGGGATTGCACCGCTGTTGCCCATCGCCCGGGGTATGAAGGGGATCGGCAACCGGGTGATTTCCATCCTGGGGGGGCGTACGAAGGAGCTGGTGATCCTGCGCACCGAGATGGAGGGGGCCTCCCACGAGGTGATCTACACCACCGACGACGGCTCTTTCGGGCGCAAGGGGCTGGTCACCCACGCCCTCACCGATCTGATTGCCGAGCGGGGAAAGCCCGAGCTGGTGGTGGCCATCGGACCGGCCATCATGATGAAGGTGGTCTCGGACCTCACCCGCCAGCACGGCATCAAGACGCTGGTGTCCCTCAACACCATCATGATTGACGGCACCGGGATGTGCGGCGGTTGCCGCGTCACCGTCGGCAACGAGGCCAAGTTCGTGTGTGTGGACGGCCCCGAGTTCGACGGCCACGCGGTGGATTTCGACCTCATGATGAAGCGCCTGCGTACCTACCTGCCCGAGGAGCAGGTGGCGCGCGAACGCTACCTGCGCAGTGAACACACCTGCCAGGCTCTCAAGGGAGTGGACCATGCCTGAGACGTTCGCCGGCCTGCCCGAGCTGCCCAAGAAGGATCGCCTCAAGATCCCCCGCCACCCCATGCCCGAACAGGCGCCAGCCGAGCGCATCCGCAACTTCTCCGAGGTGGCGCTGGGGTACACGCCGGAGACGGCCATGGAGGAGGCGCAGCGCTGCCTGCAGTGCAAGGAGCAACCCTGCGTGGCCGGCTGCCCGGTGGGCATCGATATTCCCGCCTTCATCGACCTCATTCGCCGCGGCGACTTCGCCGGGGCACAGGCCAGAATCAAGGAAACCAATACCTTGCCGGCCATCTGTGGACGCGTCTGCCCGCAGGAGGACCAGTGCGAGGTGGTGTGCGTGACCGGCAAGAAGTTCAAGCCCGTGGCCATTGGTCGGCTGGAGCGCTTCGTGGCCGACTGGGAAATGGCCTCGGGTGAGGTGGCCATGCCCGAGTGCGCCCCCTTCAGCGGTCACAAGGTGGCCATCGTGGGCTCCGGCCCCGCCGGGCTGACCTGCGCCGCCGAGCTGGCGCGCATGGGCCACAAGGTGACCATCTTCGAGGCCTTGCACAAGGCCGGGGGAGTGCTGGTGTACGGCATCCCCGAGTTCCGCCTGCCCAAGGCCATCGTGGACTACGAGATCGCCAACCTGGAGCGGATGGGGGTGGAGATCCGTACTTCCTTCGTGGTCGGCAAGACCGCCACCGTCCACGAGCTGTTCCACGAGATGGGGTACGACGCCATCTTCGTGGGCACCGGGGCGGGGCTGCCCTACTTTCTGGGCATCCCCGGGGAAAACTACATCGGCGTGCTCTCCGCCAACGAGTTCTTGACCCGGGTCAACCTCATGAAGGCCTATCGCTTCCCCCTCGCCGACACGCCCGTGCGGCTGGGGCGGCGGGTGGCGGTCATCGGCTCGGGCAACGTGGCCATGGATTGCCTGCGCTGCGCCAAGCGCCTGGGCGCCGAGGAGGTGATCTGTGTTTATCGGCGCACCCGCGCCGAGTCCCCGGCCCGCGCCGAGGAGCTGGAGCGTGCCGAGGAGGAGGGGATCGATTTCCGCTGGCTGTCGGCCCCCCTGGAGATCTTCGGCAACGACGAGGGGTTCGTCACCGGGATGCGCATCCAGCGCATGGAGCTGGGGGAGCCCGACAGCTCCGGTCGGCGGCGGCCGGTGCCCATCGCCGGGTCCGAGTACGAGATCCCCATCGACACCGTCATCGTGGCGGTGGGCCAGGGGCCCAACCCCCTGGTGACCCGCACCACACCGGGGCTGGAGCTCAACCGCCACGGCTGCATCGTGGTGGACAAGGAGACGCAGATGTCCTCCATCCCCGGGGTATTCGCCGGGGGGGACATCGTCACCGGCGCGGCCACGGTGATCCTCGCCATGGGCGCTGGCAAGCAGGCGGCGGCGGCGATCCACCAGTGGCTGGGCAAGCTGGAGCGGGGCGAGGTGTCCAAGCCGTGGCTGGAGAGCCCGGCGGTGGCCTGAGCGGGTGAATCCGTTTCCCCCCTCGACCCGCCACGAACTCCCGGGCTGGCTGCTGTTCTGGGCGGCGCTGGAGCCGCGCACCGGCGCCGACGCGCAGCTGGCCGAGCTGCGCCGGGAGGTGACGGCCAGGGCGCGCGTCAGCCACACCCTCGATCGCCTGTCGGAGCACCCCACGGTGGCGGCGTTGCGGCGCCTGTACCGGCAGGCCGGGTGCGACCCCACCCGCTACCGGCCCTCCTCGGAGGCGCTGCTGCGCCGCCTCCTCAAGGGGGAGGAGCTGCCGTCCATCCACCCCCTGGTGGACCTCAACAACTGCCTGTCGGCGGAGCTGGCGGTCCCGGCCTGCGTCATGGATGTGCGCTTCCTGCGACCGCCCTTCGTATTCCGCGCCGGCCGGCCGGGGGAGGCCTACGAGTCCCTGCGCGGGCCCTTCAATCTCGATGGCAAACCTCTACTGGTAGATGAGCTGGGCCCCTGCGACACCCCCATCACCGGGGGGGTGCGGGTGAAGGTGCGGGAGGATTCGTGCCAGGTGTGGCTGGTTGCCTACATGCCGGCCGGCGTGGTGGGGGAGGAGTGCGCCGGCGGCGCGCTGGCGGCACTGCTGGCCCGGGCGCCGGTCGCCGAGATAGCCGCCACCGGCGCGACCGGCCCGTGAGGGCGGGGGCGGCCGCCCCTCTCCCGGTCGGGGTCGGCTTTTCTACCCTCGCCGCCGAGTGGCCGCCGCCCGCCGCCACAGTCTGCGGCAACGCCCCGGCAGCTCGCCCACGCGGCCGTCTACCGCCGCCAGAAGGGCCGCGGGGGAGGGCTCGAGCCCCAGCACCTGCTCGATATCCCACATGTCCTGGGGACCTCCGGCGTACAGCTTGAGCAGCACCAGACCCACCGCGTTCGCCACGGGGACGGAGGCCCCCCCCAGATCGTGGGGGATCGCCTCGGCCAGGACGCGCCCCTGCCACGGGGCCTCCCCCACCAGCAGGTCCACCGGGCGGTCCCCCTCGCGGGTGATGCGCACCACCCCCGCGATAGGGTCCTGGATGTCCCCGACATGCACCTCGACCTTGGCCCCCCCACGGGCGAGGGGGTCCCAGAATGACCCGACCAGTACCCGGCGGTCGGTGGTGAGCAGGTCCAAATCCTGGGTGGAGCGGGCCACCCCCAGCACCGCCAGGGCGGCAGCACCGATGACGGCGTGGGGGACCTCCCGCTGGCGGAGGAGCAGGCTCACTTCGGCGAGCAGCTTCACAGGGACTCCGTCAGGCAGCGGCAGGGCGCCCGCCCGACCTGCCGCGCCCGGCGCAGCTGCCGTCTGCCTTCCTCCGGGGGCAGCCGGCGGGCGCGGCAGAAGATCTCGAGGTCGTCCTCCCCCAGCTCAAGGGCCAGCTCCACCCGGGCGGCGGCCGCCCGGGGGGCGCCTCGCCGCGTCTCGCCGTCAAGCAGGGTGCGGGCAACCGATACCATCGTGGCAGTATAGACAGAACTTCAGGCGTCCTCCGCCTCGCCGCCGCCGGCATGGCACCGTTGCATGTGCCGGCGTGCACGTGCACAATGTTGGCCGCCGCCTTTGCGCGGCAATCTGGTGAGGAGGGGTGCCCATGAAGGTCCACGAGTACCAGGCCAAGGAGATCCTCGCGCGCTACGGCGTGACCATCCCGCGGGGGCGGGTGATCACGCGGCCGGAGGAGGCGCGAGGGGCGGCGGAGGAGTACGGCGGCAGAGTGGTGGTGAAGGCCCAGGTGCACGCCGGCGGGCGGGGCAAGGCAGGGGGGGTGAAGCTGGCGAAGACTCCTGAGGAGGCGGTGCAAGTTGCCTCGCAGATCCTCGGCATGACGCTGGTCTCCAAACAGACCGGCCCCGAGGGGCGGCTGGTGCGCAAGGCCCTGGTGGAGGAGGCGCTGGACATCGACAAGGAGTTCTACCTGGGGGTGGTGCTGGACCGCTCGGTGGGGCTGCCGGTGATGATGGCCTCCCGTTTCGGCGGCATGGAGATCGAGGAGGTGGCGGCGGAGCACCCCGAGGCCATCCTGAAGGAGCACTTCGACCCGGTCACCGGACTGGCGGCGTTCCAGTGCCGGAAGCTGGGGTTCGCCCTCGGGCTGGAGGGCGAGACCTTCAGGCAGTTCACCCGCTTCGTGGCGGCCCTGGCGCGGGCCTACAACGACACCGACGCCTCGCTGGCCGAGATCAACCCCCTGCTCATCACCGCCCAGGGCAACGTGCTGGCTCTGGATGCCAAGATGAACTTCGACGACAACGCTCTCACCCGGCATCCGGACATCGCCGCCATGCGCGACCTGGATGAGGAGGACCCCTTCGAGGTGGAGGCCTCCAGGTACGACCTCAACTACATCAAGCTGGACGGTTCGATTGGCTGCATGGTCAACGGCGCCGGGCTGGCCATGGCCACCATGGACATCATCAAGCTGCACGGCGGCAGCCCGGCCAACTTCCTGGACGTGGGCGGCGGAGCGAGTCAGGAGCGGGTGGAGCAGGCGTTCCGCATCCTGCTCTCGGATCCGGCGGTGAAGGGCGTGCTGATCAATATCTTCGGCGGCATCGTGCGGTGCGACATGCTGGCCGCCGGGGTGGTGGCGGCGGCAAAGAAAGTGGGGCTGGCAATCCCCCTGGTGGTGCGCCTGGAGGGGACCAACGTGGAGGAGGGCAAGCGCATCCTGGCGGAGTCGGGGCTGGCCCTCGAGAGTGCCGACACCATGGCGGACGCGGCGGCCAAGGTGGTGGCCGCGGTGCAGTGAGGGAGGAGGCGAGGGATGGCCATCTGGGTTGATGCCAACACGCGCGTGGTGGTGCAGGGGTTGACCGGCAAGGAGGGACAGTTCCACGCCGCCCGCTGCCGGGAGTACGGAACCAAGGTCGTCGCCGGGGTGACCCCCGGCAAGGGCGGCCAGGAGGTCGACGGGGTGCCGGTGTTCAACACCGTGGCCCAGGCGCGGGCGGCCACCGGCTGTAACGCCTCGCTCATCTTCGTGCCGCCGCTGCTGGCGGCGGACGCCATCGCAGAGGCGGCGGACGCCGGGGTGGAGCTGATCGTCTGCATCACCGAGGGGATTCCGGCGCGGGATGAGGTGCTGGTGAAGCGCTCCCTGGCCGGCAAGAACACCCGCCTCATCGGCCCCAACTGCCCCGGCATCATCTCGCCGGGCAAGGCCAAGCTGGGGATCATGCCGGCCCACATCCACCAGGAGGGCTCGGTGGGGGTGGTGTCCCGCTCGGGAACCTTGACCTACGAGGCGGTGGACCAGCTCACCAAGCTGGGGCTGGGGCAGTCCACCTGCATCGGCATCGGCGGCGACCCGGTGCCGGGCACCAGCTTCGTGGATGTGCTGGCGGCGTTCAAGGATGACCCTCAGACCGAGGCGGTGGTGATGATTGGCGAGATCGGCGGCTCCGCCGAGGAAGAGGCGGCGGCCTGGGTGCAGGCACACCTGGCCAAACCGGTGGTGGCCTTCATCGCCGGCCAGACGGCCCCGCCGGGGCGGCGCATGGGGCACGCGGGGGCGATCATCTCGGGTGGCAAGGGAACCGCCAAGGAAAAGATGGATGCGCTGGCCGCGGCCGGGATCCACGTGGTGGCCTCGCCGGCGGACATCGGTCTCACCATGGCCCGGGTGCTGGGGAGGGCGTGAGGGTGGCCGACCC
>JABRVY010000021.1:0-10031 GCA_039961755.1 Acidobacteriota bacterium
CCCCACCCGCGGGCTCACGTCAGCACCTCCGCCAGGGTTTCTGCTGCCTCCAGCAGCTGCTCGGTGGTGATCATGTAGGGGGGAAGGAAGCGGACCGCTGACCGGCCTCCCGGCAGGGCGAGGACGCCCCGTCGCTGGAGCCGCCTGAGGGTGCGGTCGCGGTCACGGGAAAGCTCGACGGCGACCATCAGGCCGCGGCCGCGTACGGCAACGATGGCGTCACTCCCGACACGCCGCAGAGCGGCCATGAACGCCTCGCCCTTGGCGGCAATAGCCGCGAGCATGGCGTCATCGATGGCCTGGAGCACGGCAAGGGTGCCGGCGCAGGCGAGCGGGTTGCCGCCGAACGTGGAGGTGTGGGCCCCACGGGGAGCCGCTTGCGCGATGGCCTCCCTGACCAGCGTGGCCCCCACCGGGATGCCTCCGGCCAGGCCCTTGCCCAGGCACAGGATGTCGGGCCAGACGCGGTCGTGGTGGCAGGCGAGGAAGGCGCCGGTGCGGCCGACGCCGGTCTGGACCTCATCGAGCACGAGGAGAGCGCCAGACGCATCACAGGCGTTGCGCGCCGCCTGCAGGTAGCCGGGGGCCGGCACCACGACGCCGCTCTCGCCCTGGAGTGGCTCGACGACGACGGCGGCGGTGCGCTCGTCGAGGGCGGAGGCCAGGGCCTCGGCGTCGCCGTAGGGGAGGTGGGTGACCTGCCAGAGCAACCGCTCGAACGCCGCCCGGTACCTCGGCTCGTGGGTCAGCGACAGCGCCCCCAGGGTCTTGCCGTGGTAGCCACCCACGCAGGCGATGACGCGGTGGCGGCCGGTGGCAAGGACGGCGAGCTTGAGGGCGGCCTCGATCGCCTCGGCGCCAGAGCTGGACCAGAGGAGGTGGGTCAGGGGCCCACCGGCCCGCTCGAGCAGGGTTCGGCTGGCGCGAACGCGGACCTCGCTCGCGAAGCTGGCGTGCAGGACGTGGAGTGAGCCGAGCTGCGCGCCGAGCACCCGGGTCAGGGTGGGATGACCGTAACCGAGGATGGCGACGCCATACCCGGAGGTCAGGTCGAGGTAGCGGCGATCGGCATCATCGTAGACCTCCGCGCCGTCGCCGCGGACGAGCGCGAGCCCGCGCTGCCGGTAGGTCGGCACCAGCACGGCGCGCTGCTGCTCCACCCAGTCGGGACCGAGGACGTCGCCGATCTGGCGAGTCGGCGGGCATGCGCGGGGGCTCCCTGCCGAGGAGTCGGGCAGGGGTTGGTTCCCATGGGGACCGCGCCGGGAACCAGAGGTGGCAGGGGCGGCCACCCGTCCGTGATGGGCCGGCCCCGGGTCCCTGTCGCCGCCGGTCACCGGATCACCGTGCCTTTCCCGGCGAGGGCGTCGGCGAGGGGGTGCGCGCCGCGGCCGTCGGCGACCACGATCCACATCCCGCCAAGCCGCGCGAGCTTGTCGAGGCCGATGAGCTTGCGCCGGAAGCGGCCCGCGGCCCGCTGCGCCCAGCTCCGCAGCTCCTCCCGCGGCAGGGAGCTGACCAGCGACCGCGGGTCGGCGGCGTCGGCCAGCAGACCAGGTGCCTCGATCAGCTGCACCACCCGGCGGGCACCGAGGTCGCGGGCGAGCACGGCAACCACGTCGTCGTTGTCGGCATTGATCGCGCAGCCGTTTTCGTCAGCGATGGGCACGGTCAAGACCGGGATCAGGCCGTGGTCGAGGATCAGGTGGAGCAACGCCACATTGACGCCCGCTGGCTTCCCCGAGCGGTCGCGCACGAGCATGACCTTGTCGCCCTGGCGAACGCGGATCCCCGCGTTGCGCCGACCCTGCACGAGCCGGGCGTCAACACCCGACAGGCCGATGGCGTCGACGCCCCGCTGCTGCAGCAGTTCGACCAGACGCTTGTTGCGGATACCGGCGTAGGCCGCGAGCAGCAGATCCAGCGCCTGCTCGTCGGTGTACACGCTCGAGGTGCCGGAAACCGAGGTGATGACCCTTGGCGGCGCGCCCAGGGCGGTGCCGAGGCCGGCGCGCAGAGCGTTGGCACCGTGCACGAGCACCAGGGGGCCGGGCTGGGCGGCGACGTCGTCGGCAATTCCGGCGAGGTTGATCGCCGCTCCACCGCCAATCTTCACGATCACCACATGTTTCTCCTTTCCTCAGCCGTCCCCAAGGTGCAATTCCCCGCATCACACCGGGTGCAAGCCGGTGAACTCCAGCCCCGCCGTCTCAGGCCAGCCGCAGGCCACGTTCATTGCCTGCACGGCCTGGCCCGCCGCCCCCTTGCCGAGGTTGTCGAGGGCGCTCATGACCACCAGGCGACGGGAGCCCCGATCGCGTTCGAAGCCGATATCGCAGCCGTTGGTGCCCCACAGGAGCTTCGGTTCGGGGTAGCGGAAGTGGCCGTCCCGCTCCTTGACGATGCGAATGAACGGCTCGTCGCCCCAGGCCGCGCGGTAGAGGCGCCAGATCTCCCGCTCGTCCAGCTCTTCGGTGAGGAACACGTGCGCCGTGGCCAGCACGCCGCGCACCAGGTCGATCGACGTCGCCGAAAAGTGGATCTCCACCGGCGAGTCGGTCGTCAGCTCCTGGATGATCTCGGCGATGTGCCGATGGCCGGTGGGGCGGTAGGAGCGGACGCTGTGCTGCCGCTCCGGGTGGTGGCTGGCGGCGCTGGCGCCCGCTCCGCTCTCACTCGACCCCACCTTGACCTCCACCACGGTACGGGAAGGGTCGACCACACCCGCCGCAAAGAGCGGGTACAGCGCCAGAATGGTCGCGGTCGCGTTGCACCCCGCGCCGGCGATGAGGCGGGCGCCGCGCAGCTCGTCGCGGTGAAGCTCGGGAATGCCGTAGACGAACTCTTCGAGCAGATGCGGCCGAGGGTGGGTGAGACCGTACCAGCGCTGGTAAGCGGCGGCGTCGCGCAGGCGAAAGTCGGCCGAGAGGTCGACGATGTGGCGCGCCAGGGGCAGCAGCCCGTCGATTCTTCGCATCGCCTCGCCGTGCGGCAAGCAGAGGAAGAGGAGATCGCACTGGTTGAGCTCGGCGACCGAGCAGAAGGCCAGGGAGGTGCGCCGCCGCAGGTTCGGGTGGACCCGGCCGACCGGCAAACCGGCGTGGCGCTCGGAGGTCACCTGGGCGACCTTCACGAAGGGGTGGCCGAGGAGCAGGCGCAGCAGCTCTCCCCCCACGTACCCCGAGGCGCCAACGATGGACACCTTGGAGAGTCCTGGCAGGATGGGGCCCGGTCCCCGACACCCGCGATCCCCCATGGAAGGCGGGGGCCCCGGGTCAGGGGTGGCAGCTGCGAGCGAGTCACTTCCGGCCCACTCCTCCAGGTGTGTGGCCGCAGAGAGACGGGTACCGCGTTTCTTTTCCGCGGACCGCGGCCCTGTGGGGTGAGCACCTGCGGTTGCCACCCCTCTGCCGGGCGCTCCCGGTGTCGTCTCAAGCACGGCCGGCCTCCCCGCCCACCTTCAGGACGTAGTCGGCCATTGCCGCCGGGATGTTCACCCCGCTCGGCGCGATCGAGTTCTTGAACTCCATGGTGGAGTTGATCTCGTTGACCAGCAACCCGTCGTCAGTTTCGAAGATGTCGAGGGCCACGGCCCCGCCGCCGACCGCCCGGGCGGCGCGCAGGGCCAGCTCGCCGAGCTGGGCGGTGAGGGGACACGCGGTCGCTCGGCCGCCGCGGGCGGTGTTGGTGATCCAGTGCCCGCTCTCCCGGTAGATGGCGGCGATGCACTCGTTGCCGACGACGAAGGCGCGGATGTCCCGCCCGCCCTTGTCGACGTAGCGCTGGATGTAGAAGATGGAATGCTGGTAGCCGCCCAGGACGGTCTTGTGCTCGAGCAGGGCCTCGGCAGCGTCCCGGTCGTTGACCTTGGCCAGCAGTCGGCCCCACGAGCCGATCGCCGGCTTGAGCACCACCGGATAACCCATCTCCTCGATGGCGACGAGCGCGGACGACCTCGTGAAGGCGACTCGCACCTCCGGCTGTGGGACTCCCACCTTTGCCAGGGCCAGCGAGGTGAGCAGCTTGTCACCGCAGATTGCCACCACCCGGGCGGTGTTGACGCACGGCACCCCAGCGCTTTCGAACAGGTGCAGCGCGTAGAGCGCCCGCGAATGGTTGAGGCAACGCCCAACCACAACATCGACACCGGGGCTGTCGCCGGGGAGCCGAAAAGTGATGTCGCGGTCATCGAGGAGGATCAGGTCGACGTTCGGGCGAGCGGTCAGCTCGGTGGCGAGCAACTTTTCGTCGGCCCTGATCAGCGAGTGAAGTAGAGCGACGCGCATCGCAGGCCCCGCCTCAGGCGACATCCCGGTGTGCTGCAGCCAGCGCCGGGCAGGTCAGGCGGACGATGTGGATGAGCTCCCGGTCGCTGACCCGCCGGCCGTGCTGCCCGATCTCCTTGACCCTGGCCAGAACGGCGCGCGCCTGCTCGTCGTCCAGATGGCCGAGTCCAACCCGATCGAGGCAGTGGCGCAGCGCGGCAAGGCCCGCCATGTGGCCGAGGGCAACCTCCGCGCGACGGCCGAACGGCTCCGGGGACAGGCTCTGGTAGTGCAAGGGGTTGCGAATTGCCGCCTGGGAGTGGACGCCGGCGCAGTGGGTGAAGGCGTTGGCGCCGCAGACGGGGGCGTTGATCGGGACCGTCACCCCCCCGTGCTCACTGACCAGGCGGTACAGCTCGGGCAGGCGATGGAGGCGCCAGCGCCCCGAGTAGCCGAGGTCAGTGGCGAGGACGGCGAGCAGGGTCGCCAGGTCGACGATCCCTGCGCGCTCCCCGAGACCGAGAACGGCGGCATCGACCAGGCCGGCGCCGGCGCGGATGCCGTCGAGGGCGTTGGCCAGCGCCAGACCGCGGTCGTTGTGACAGTGCACGGCGATGGTCGGTGCGAGGCCGCGCGCCTCCAGCGCGGCGCGCAGGCGGCACACAAAGTCGTACATGCTGCGTCGTGTGCCCGGAATCATGTACCCGGTGGTGTCGGCAACCGAGATGATGTCCGCGCCCGCCTCGACCGCGGCCGTGGCGGCGGTGACCACGTTGTCGAACCGCGACCGCACCCCATCCTCGGGGGTATAGCGGATCGACACGTCGGGCGCCGCCGCGCGGATGCGGGCGATGACGCCCTGGATTCGCTCCACGGCACAGCTCAGGCTCGTGCGCTGATCGCTGAGACGCTCGTCGGAGACGCAGTAAAAGATACCGATCATGCCCGCACCGCAGGCGAGCGCCAGGTCCACGTCGCGCTCGAGGGAGCGGGCGTGGGCGGCGATCGTCGCCCGCAAGCCGCGCCGCGCCAGCTCCCTCACCGCCTCGGCAATGGCGGGGGTGACCGCCGGGTGGCCGGCCTCGATGACATCCACGCCGATCTCGTCCAGCAGGTCGGCGATGGCGAGCTTGATGTGAGCGCCAAACGCCACCCCCGGGGTCTGTTCACCCTCGCGCAGGGTAGTGTCGAGAATCGCGACCATTACTGCCCCCAGTCCTCTTCTTCCGACGGCGCCTCGGCGAGGCACGGCGGTTCGAGGCTGGTGATCTCCAGGCCACAGCCGCATTCCGGACAGGCGATCAGCTCCGCCAGCGCGGCGTCGGCCGGCAGCTGGACGCTGGCATCACATATGGGGCACTGGGCAACATTCGAACTCACGGTGGTCCTCCCGGCTTCGTCACGCCCATCGTTGAAGCCGCCGCCATTCTCTGGTGGCTGAAACCGGTGTCAATTTTTTAACGTCAGAAAACAAGAGATGGTCATGTTTGTTAGAATTCAAACATGATCACCGTGCCCGAAGTGGTCGCCCGTTACGTGGCGCAGAGTCCCTTTCTCGAGGAGGGGCTGATGCGCGGCTGGCTGAACCTCACCGCCGTCGCCCGCCAGTTGCGGCCGCCCATCGAAACCGAGCTTCTCAAGGAGGTCAGCGAAGCAGCGATTGTCATGGCGCTGCGCCGCCACGCCGCCCGGCAGCACCCGCGCCGGGCGGCGGTTGGCAAGCTGCTGCGCAACCTCGGTGAGCTCACGCTGCGCTCCGGGCTCGTGGAGGTGACCTTCCAGGCCTCGGAGTCGCTCCTCGACAAGCAGCATCAGCTCATGCACCTGCTGGCGCGCCGGCGGGACCGGTTTGTCACCTTCAGTCAGGGGGTTTCCGAGGTGACCATCATCCTGTCCCAGAGCGCCATGCGCGACGTGACGCGCATCTTCGCCGGCGAGCGCGTGGTTGCCCGGCTCGACAGCCTCTCAGCGCTCACCATCCGCCTGCCGGCCGGAGTGGTTAGCACCCCCGGCGTCTACTACTCGGTACTCAAGCAGCTCGCCTGGCACGACATCAACGTCATCGAGGTGGTGTCCACCTACACCGAGCTGACGATCGTGCTTGCCAACGCCGACGTGGACCGGGCGTTCGCCGCTCTCAAGGCGTTCCTCTGGCCATGAGAGACCCGGCTTCGGGACGTGACACGGGTCTGCAGATGGGCCCACTGTCGGTTCTCCTGCCGGCGCCGCCCGGGCGCGGCTGAACTCGCTCGGGGGATCACTCGCCAGCCAGGAGAACGGCGGCGGCAGTGCGGTACAGAACCTCGGCAACCAGCTCCGGAGCGACCCGGTAGCCGGCGTCGCGCAGGGAGGTGACGAACTCCCGGTGCGGTCGGTGACGCCGATAGGCGGGTTGCCGGGAGGGCATCGGCAGGTAGCGGTCCATGAGGGCAAGGTCGGGGTTCACCAGCACCGAAACCTGGTACAGCACCCGCCCCCGCCACAGGCGCAGCGCCGAGCCGGCCACCTTGCGCTCCCCCAGGCAAAGGTCCGAAACGCCCCTTTGTGTGATCCCGGTCACACCGCAGGTCGCCAGCGCTGAAGCGACGAGGTTGCCGAAGCGGGCGAAGTGGGGGTCGGGGAACACGCCGGTGTCCTTCCGGGGCGCCAGCAGAGACATCGCCACCACCCCGGGGGAGAGTACCACCGCCCCGCCCCCTGAGGGGCGAGTCACCACCGGCACATCATCGCGCTCGCAGCTGGCCAGATGAACTTCTGTCTCGGCGCGACGGGAGCGCGGCAGGACGACCACCACCTCGCGCACCGGGCTGACCCGCACCACCGGGGGGTCGAGCTCCGGCAGATCCACGCCCGCCAGGGCGAGGGCGTGGAGGGAAGGGGGGATGGTAGCGATGGCGTTCACGGCGGCAACCATACGACTATACTTGCGCCATGAAATGGCACGTGCTGGGGAGCTTCGGGGGGTCGAGCCCCGAGTGCCGGACCACCTCGTTCCTCATCGACGATTCGCTGGCCCTGGATGCCGGCGCCATCACCCAGGCCCTTTCGCTGGAGGCGCAACGCGCGGTCAACCATATCGTCCTCACCCACTCGCACCTGGATCACATCGCCTCGATCCCCTTCCTCATCGAGAACACCTTCGGGCAGCGCGATGGGGCGGTAGAAATCCTCGTCTCCCCTCCGTTGCTCCACACCGTCAAACACCACCTGTTCAATAACGATACCTGGCCGGACTTCACCCGGATCCCCAGCGACCTGCTGCCGGCGCTGCGCCTGCGCCGCATCGAGGAACGTGTGGCGTTCGCGGTCAACCACTTGCGCCTCACCGCCGTGCCAGTGAACCATACCGTCCCCACCCACGGTTTCCTGGTGGAAGACGATCGGGCCGCGGTTTTGTTCACCTCCGACACTGGTGCCACCGACGAGGTGTGGGAGGTGGCCAACCGCACCAACAATTTGCGTGCCCTCATTGTCGAGGTGTCGTTCCCCAACCGCATGCAAGCGGTGGCCGACCTGGCCCTCCACCTCACCCCCCAGGCCTTGGCCGTCGAGCTCGCCAAGTTGAAACGTCGGGTGCCGGTCTACCTCTACCACCTCAAGCCCCCGTACCTCGAAGAGCTGCGCCGCGAGCTGGCCGCAACCCTCTTCCCCCACCCGGTGGAGGAGCTGCGCCAGGACCAGGTCTACGACTTCTGAGCGGCGATCAGGCCGTTTGCGGCAACTGCCGGGAGCGCGACAGGCGAGCCTCCACCATCTGCCGAAAGAGCTGCAGCACGGGCGACTGCGGGGAAAGCTCGGGGTGAAAGGTGGCGGCCAGGATGTTGCCCTGGCGTACCAGCACCGGGTCGCCATCCCGGCGGGCGAGCACCTCCACGCCGGGTCCCACCTCGACGACGCGGGGGGCGCGAATGAACACCGCCTCCAGGCAATCCGCCTCCAGCCCGCAGCCCGGGACGGTGCGCACCGGGACCACGGCGGAGGCCAGCTGGCGACCGTAGCTGTTGCGCTCCACGACCACGTCCAGCAGCCCCAGGGAGGGCTGCGCCGGGTTGCGCACCTGGCGGGCCAGCAGGATTACTCCCGCGCAGGTGGCCAGCACGGGCACGCCGCTGCGGGTGAGGGCCACGATGGCCTCGCCGAGCCGGGAACCCTCCATGAGGCGGAGCATGGTGGTGGACTCCCCGCCCGGCAGGACGAGGCCGTTGGGAGCCGATTCCCGCAGCTGGGCCGCCGACCGCACCTCCAGCGCCGGCAGGCCGCACCCGGCGAGAGCCGCCGCATGGGCGGCAAAATCCCCCTGCAGGGCCAGCACCGCCACCGGCCCGGAAAGCTCGGCCTTCACCTCTGCCCACGGGCCTGCGGTGGTGCGGTCTTGCTCTCGCGCCGCCACCTACCACCCCCGCCGGGAGAGCATCTCCTCGGGGGTGAGCCTGGCCACGTCCAGGCCCGGCATGGCCCCCTCCAGGCCGCGTGAAACCTCCAGCAGCACCTGGGGATCCTGCCAGTGGGTGACGGCGCGCACGATGGCGGCCGCCCGCCGTTGCGGGTCTTCGGACTTGAAGATCCCCGAGCCCACGAACACCGACTCCGCCCCCAACAGCATGCACAGCGCCGCATCGGCGGGCGTGGATACCCCCCCGGCGGCGAAGTTGGGGACGGGAAGCTTGCCGTGCGCCGCCACGTACTGCACCAGGTCGAGGGGAGCCTGGAGTTCCTTGGCGGCTGGCACCAGCTCGGCGGCGTCCAGGGTCGTCAGGCGGCGGATCTCGCGGCGCACCGCCCGCAGGTGACGTACCGCCTCGACGATGTTCCCCGACCCCGCCTCTCCCTTGGTGCGCATCATCGCCGCCCCCTCGGCGATGCGCCGCAGCGCCTCTCCCAGGTTGCGGCAGCCGCACACGAAGGGGACCTGGAAGTCGTGCTTCCACACGTGATTTTCCTCGTCGGCCGGGGTGAGCACCTCCGACTCGTCAATGAAATCCACGCCCAAGGCCTGCAGCACCTGCGCCTCGGCGATGTGCCCGATGCGAACCTTGGCCATCACCGGAATCGAGACGGTGCGCATGATCTCTTCGATCTTGTCGATGGCCGCCATGCGCGCCACGCCGCCCTCGGCGCGGATATCCGCGGGCACTCTCTCCAGCGCCATCACCGCGGCGGCTCCGGCATCCTCGGCGATCTTCGCCTGCTCGGCGGTGGTCACATCCATGATCACGCCGCCCTTGAGCATTTCGGCAAGCCCCACCTTGACGCGAAACTCCGGACTCTCGAAGTTCATCCCTCACCTCCTGCCGGCGCCTGGGCCGGATCACACCAGCGGGAGCGAACGGGTGCTCCCCCCCAATGCCTCTACCACCCCGTTCACGGCGCGCCGTAGCTCTGTTCCACCCACCGCCGCATACGCCACCCGCAGCACATCGTCCCGCCCGCTCACCGACATCGCCGGCCCGGGCAACACCCACACCCCCGCCCGGGCGGCCCGCGCCGCCACGGCGCGGGAACCGATGCCCTCGGGGAGGGCGACGAGCAGCGAAAAACCACCGGCGGGGCGCGTCCAGCGCACCCCGGGCGGCGCCTGCTCCAGCCCTGCCAGGACAACCTCACGGCGGTCGACGGCGACGCGCCGCAATCTCTCCAGCTGCCTCTCCAGCACCCCCCGTTGGCACAACGTCCACGCCGCCGCCTCCAGGAACGGGCTGCCGGACAGGTCGGTGGCGCGCTTGACCGCCAGCACTGCCTCGACCACCCGGGGAGGCCCCGTCAACC
>JABRVY010000022.1:0-3690 GCA_039961755.1 Acidobacteriota bacterium
GGCGAAGGCCCCCCGCGCCTCGGCGAGGAGCAGCTGCGCCAGGTTTTCCAGGGTCGGGGGGGCGACGGCGAAGGCGGGGTGGTCGCGGTTGAGGAAGTGGTGGTCCCAGCGGGCGGCCAGCAGTGCCAGGATGCGCTCCTTCACGACCGCCAGGTTCACTAGCATCCCCGTGACCGGGTCCACCGGCCCGGCGAAGCCCACCGTGGCCTCGTAGTTGGCCCCCACCGAGTGGCGCGCCTGGGCCGCCCTCCCCCACAGGTGTGCCGCGTCACCCGGCACAACTTGCCCCCCCAGCCGCACCGAGGCGGCGAAGGGGAAGCGACGGCTGACGGTCAACAGCACCTCCACAGAAGTACCCATGCCCACGGCCCCGAGGCCAGTGTAGCGAAGGTGCGGCCCCCGATCGTCAACCGGTGGCAGTGGGTCGCGGATTCCGGCGATGACCGGTGAATGAGGGCGGTCCGCGTGCCGCCGGGGAAAGAGATCGGGGGACCGCACGGGTCCCCCGTCATACCTCTTGCCCGACCGTCGAAGCGATCAGAGCTTGCCGCGCAGCACCAGCTGGAGACTCCGGCCGGGGGCCAGGGCCGCCGCTTCGTCGGCGGACCCCGGGTACGCCCTGTCGGAGAGATTGCGCCCCACCAGCGAGAGATCGACCCCGGAGGGGAAACGGTAACCGATACTCGCATCTACCACCGTATGCCCGGGCACCACCTTCTCGGTGGGGCCCGGGCGGTCGTCGCGGGCGTAGGCTGCCGTGCGCGCCATCCAGGTGAGCCCCTCCACCGGCTCGTGGCGATAGACGACGAAAACGCCCCGCGGCGGTATGTCGTCCACCGGTGTCTTGTCCCCGCGGACCTCGCCGCGCAGGACCTGAGCACCGAACCCCAGGGAGTGTTCGCCCGCCACGGCCCACGCCGCTTCCAGCTCGGCGCCGCGGATCTCCGCCTCGCCGCGGTTGCGGAAGAAGAAGTTGTCCCCCGTCCGGTACCGCTCAATGAGGTCCTGGATGCGGTACAGGTACCCGTACGCGCCCAACGAGAAGGGACTGGCGTTCCAGCGGAACGCCACGTCGTACTGCGTGCTGGTTTCGGGCTTCAGGTCGGGGTTGCCGGTGATGAAGCCGCGCCCGGAAATTCCTCGATAGAACCGATCGGAAAGCAACGGCGAACGAAAACCCTTCGCCGCCTGCAGCGTCAGCTCGGCGCCGGCGCCGAGGAGAAAGGTACCGGCCAGAAAACCCGAGCCCCTGGAGTCGGTGACGCTGCGGTCACCGAAGTAGCCGCCGCTGTTTTCCGCTCGCACCTGGTCCGCACGCACCCCGGCGGCCAGACGGACCCTGGCCACCTCCGCGTCGACGGCCGCAAAGGCCGCGTAGTCGTCCCGACGGGCATCGGCGACCGACACTTCTCTGGTGGTCGCAGTCGGTGCACATCTCGGGCACTGCCCGTAGGTCAGGGTGGAGTTGATGGCGGAAAGGTTGTAGCGGCCCGAGACGTCGATCCCCGCCACCAGTTTCGCCAGGCCGGCCACTGGACGCTCTCCCTCCACCCGCAGCGAATAGTCGTTGGCGTCGACGTCGGCACGGGAGACGGCGCGTGGCCTGGTGGAGGTGGCGAACACGTCGCGATCGAGGATCACCTGGTAGCTGTCCCAGGCGAGGCTGACGCCGAGTCGCGACCACTGACCGGGACCCGGCCGCTGGTAGCTGACATTGAACCGGTGAGAATTCTCCTCGGGGTAGAAAGTCCGCCGCACGGCAAACTGGGGTTCAGGTTTGCCAATGTCGCGCCCGAAGTCGCTGCGCCATCCCAGCCCCAGCGCCCCCCCCAGGACCGGCACCTGGTAGGCCAGACGAAAGCCGCGGTGCTCGGCGTCGGAGTTGGGCACCCGACCGTGGGGACCCTGGTATTCGTCGAAGACCCGGAAGTGCCCGCCCACCAGCAGGGCGCCGTCGCCCACCGGGGCGCTGGCTTCCACCGTTGCTCCCCCTCCCCGCAAGCCGTAGGCGCCGAAAACGCTGTAGCGAACCTCGACGGGCTGCCCAGGCATGGGCAGTCGGGAGCGAGCTCGTATGACGCCACCGAAGGCGTCGGAGCCGTAGGCCACCGACCCGGGCCCGCGAACCACCTCGATCTCGTCCACCGTTTCCGCGAACAGGAAGGTGGCCGAGGGACCGGCGCGCCGCTCGGCGGTGACACGGCCATCATCCAGGAGAATCAGGGTGCGGTGCTTGGGCAGTCCGCGCAAGCCCGGCACCGGGTCGTAGCCGTCCGCCGCACCCGTGGTTCCCGGAATGTTCTCCAGCGCCTGGGGCAGGTTCACCGGCATGCGCCGGGCGAGGTCCTGCTTGCCCATCACCGTCCCGGCGGCGGCGGGGGGGAGGTGCAGGTCAGGCACCCCCCCCGAGACGACGGTGACGTTCTCGGCGAGGGTCTCCAGCCTTACCAGCAGCACGTCACCCCGGGGCGGCAACGCTTCCACGTAGAAGGGGCGGAACGCCACCCCGTCCGGACGGGTCACCATGAGATAGAACGGCGGGCGTGGGTCGGGCTCCAGCCGGAAGCGACCCTGGGAATCCGCCACGACCGAGCCGGCCTTCCCCAGCTCCGACACCCGCCCGCCGGCCAGCGCCGTGCCGCCGGGCCCGATGATCTGGCCTTCGAAGGCGTTGGCGGCAACGCCGATGGACAGACAGAGACAGAACACGACAGCGTCTCGCACGTAGCTCCTCCTTAGCTCTTTCGCGCCCGATGCCGGGCGCACGACACACCTCACTGGCACCAACGAGTCTTTCCGCCGGTGGCGAGAGCGGGAAAAGGGGGCCTCCCCCAGCGAACCCCGGTCCGGTTCGCCATGGACTCCCCGCAGGTGCTGCGGGGTTGGGGGGAATCGGCCCCCGTGAGCGCCTGCCCCGCCGGGCAGCCGATCGCGGTGTGATCCACTGCGGGCGAGGCGGGGTGGTCTCTATCTCCGCAGAGGACGAGGTGTCGTCTCCCGTGGAACGGGAGGAGGAGGGTGAGAAGTCGCACTGCCAGCGTCAGCAACGACGATCCTGTCGACACAAGTGCCGGGGAGTTCCAGGGTCTCCCGGCGCGGGAGTTCGGCCACCAGTGCCCGGGCAGCGGCGGCGAACGCCTGCTGCTCACCGCACTCGAGTGAGAGGGGCACGGGCGGTGCCGGGTCGCCCCCGAGGCCCAGCCACAGCTCCCCGGCGTGCCAGCGCACCGGCTCCGCAACGACCCATCCCTCGTGCGCGATGCGAAACAGCCCCGAGGGGGGGGCGTCCACCTCGCCCCGCCCCGGGATCCCCACCCGCAGGCGCAGGCGTGCCCGCTCGGTGGGCAGGTTGGGCACGCTCCACCGCCACGAGGTCACCCCCGGGGCCATCTGCGGGGTGAGACGGAGGGGGTAGGTGGCCCCGCCGTCCAGGGAGAGGAAGAGCTCCATCTCCTTGGCCTCCGTGGGCAGGGCGTGCCAGCTCACCGCCACTGTCGAGCCGACCCAGACGGTGTCGCCGGCGCGGGGGAGGTGCACCTGCGCCGGCTCCGCCCCGGCCGCCGTGGAGAACCGGACCACCACGGCGAGGGCGAGCGCCAACCGCCGCGCGGCGCGGCGTCGGCCAGCCTGCCAGAGCGAGCTCACGGAGGTGATTCTACACCGCAAGGCTCGCCTCGCCCGCCGGGGCGA
>JABRVY010000023.1:0-7833 GCA_039961755.1 Acidobacteriota bacterium
TGGCTGGCGTGGGAGGGGGCCGGGGCGGTGTGCAGGGTGACGGTCGGCTCGCCCTCGGTGAGCGCCAGCTCCACCACGCGATCGGCGCCGGCCAGGGCCTCGGCGCAGAGCTGGCGGCCGTACAGCACCCGCTCGGGGGGGGGCAGGGCATGCCCGTGGAGCGCCAGGGTGGACCAGTTGTGCTGCGCCGCCTTGATCGCCCGCTCGATCTCGGTCAGCACGTCGGCGGGCTCGCACACCACCAGGCGGTCCACCATGGACCACAGGGGTTGGGACTCGTGGGCCAGGGAGAGCATCCCCTCCCAGACCTCGCGGTGCAGCTCCTCTCGCACCAGCGCCGCCACCTCGCCGTAGCCGTCCGACTCCAGGCGGGTGGCGAGGCGATAGCGAGCGGCTGCATCGGCCGGGAAGAGCCGCAGGGGAGACACGGTGAACTCGTCGAGGGGTTCGGATTCCGTCCGCTGGCTGGTGGGATCGAAGGTGCGCAGGGGGTCGATGCGGTCGACCTCGAGGACCAGCCGGACGCAGCCCTCGAGGGTGCAGACGTCGCAGATCTCCCCGCGCACCGCCACCTCTCCGGCCTCTGTCGCCACGGCTGTCCGGCGGTAACCCTCAGCCAGGAGTGTGGCAACGAAGTCGTCTCTGCCCAGTCGGTCTCCCCGGCGCAGGACGACGGTGCGTTTCGCCACGAGGGAGGGCGGCGGGAGGGGGTGCAGCAACAGACGCGCCGGGGCAATGAGGACCTGGAGGTGGCGCCGGGCCAGGCGAGCCAGGTCGATGGCTGCGGCAGCGCTGGCGCCCAGAGACAGGGGTCGCGCCCCGTAGGTTTCCACCGCTTCCGCCGCCAGATACGCCGCCGGGAGTTGCGGCGCCACGAAGGCGAGGCCGGCGTGGAGGGCTTCCGCGTCGCCAGGGCTGGGCACCACCACCAGCAGCGATTGGTCGACCCTGGCCAGGGCGGCCACGGGGACGGGGCGAGCGGCGGCGCACACCCCGGCGATGGTGCGAGGCGGCGAATGCGCGGCCAAGGTGTGGCACAGCGCGTCAAGTGCCTGGGTCAGTGAGGTCGGCGTGAGCGTGTCTCGTCCTCCGCGCCCAGTGTAGTGCCCGTCAGCGCGTCACCGGCGACGCAGCCTGGCCAGGGCGGCGCGCACCAGTTCGGCCGCCTTCTCCACCTCCGCTGCCGTCGTCGGCCGACCAAGGGAGAAGCGAAGGGAGGCCTGAGCCTCCCGCGCAGTTCTCCCCATGGCGAGGAGAACGTGGGACGGGGCGGGATCCGCGGAGGTGCACGCCGAGCCGGAGGAGATGGCCAGGGCAGGCAGGCTGGCCAGCAGGGCGTTGCCCTCCACGCCGCGAAAGGTGAGGTTCAAGGTGTTGGGCAGTCGATGCTGCGGGTCGCCGTTCTCCTCCACCCCGGGGAGGTCGTCGAGAAGGAGGCGGCGCAGCTCGTCGCGCAGAGCCGCGAGACGAGACCCCTCGCTGTCCAGGTCGGCGCAGCACAGCTCCAGGGCGCGCTGCAAGCCGAGGATCAGCGGCACGGCCAGGGTGCCGGAGCGAAGCCCCTGCTCGTGCCCGCCACCGTCGAGGAGGGGAACCAGGGGCACTCCGCGCCGCCGCCACAGGGCACCGATCCCCTTCGGTCCATAAAACTTGTGGGCGGAGAGGGAGAGCAGGTCCACCCCCAGCTCGTGAACGTTCACCGGGATCTTTCCCACCGCCTGGGTGGCGTCGGTGTGCAGCAGCACGCCGCGCTGCCGGCAGATCCGTGCCACCTCGGGAAGTGGATGCAGGGTGCCCGTCTCGTTGTTGGCCAGCATCAGGGATACCAGCCCGGTGTCCGGTCGCAGCGCCTCGGCGAGGCGCTGCGGATCCACCCGGCCGAGGCGATCCACCGGCAGGACGGTGAGTTCGACTCCGCCATCCCGAGCCAGGCGTCGGCAGGGGTCCAGCACCGCCTTGTGCTCGGTGGTGCAGGTGATGACATGGCAGGATCTGGCTGTCCGCGCCCACACCGCCCCCTTGATGGCCAGGTTGTTGGCCTCGGTGGCGCCGGAGGTGAAGATGAACTCGTCCGGGTTGCCTCCCAGCAGCGAGGCCAGGGAGGCGCGGGCCTTCTCTACCAGGCGCGCCGCTGCCCAGCCGTAGGGGTGGGTACGGGAGGCCGGATTGCCAAAGTGCTCCTCGAAGGCGGGCCGCATCGCCTCCACCACCCGCGGGTCCACCGGGGTGGTGGCGTTGTAGTCCATGTAGATGGGCATGGCCATGGGGCTCCCCTCCTCGATCTAGGATGGATCTCTGCCCACGCCGCGGAGCTCCACCCAGCGCCCCAGTTCAGGGGGAAGGGTCCCATCCCGCGTGACCACCACGGCGGCGGCAGCCACGGCGGCCAGCTCTTGCCGAGCGGCAGTGCTGGCCCAAACAAGGATGATTTCCACTCCCTCCCTGGGACCGGTAGTCCAAGTGAGCGAAAACTCTCCTCGTCTGTCGACGGTCCAGCCAACGCTGGCCAGAGGAGGGGAACCTGCCGCCAGAGCGCCCCGCCGCTCCCGCTGGAGGTAGGTGATCTCGCCGCGGGGTGGGTAGCTGTAGGAGGTGAGGGCGTTGGCGTGCGCCACGGTGAGCGGAGCGGGAAGTGGTTCCCACATGAGTTCCGCCGCCTGAGCTCGCCAGGGAGGAGGAAGAGCAGCGGCGTAGCGAACCGTGATCCCTGGTGGTGCCACCACCGGCGGCAGGGTGATGATCCGGGCGATCTGGACGGCCACCTCGTGGGTGGAGACGAGCCAGCCGCCTCGCGCTGCGATGCCGATGCCGATATGGGTGGAGGTGGGATCCAGCAGGGTGGCGCGGTGACCGTCTGCAGGTGGTTGCTCTGCCAGCATGCGCTCGACGCTGGCCAGCAACGCCTCGAGGATTTCCGACTCCGCCAGCGACGTAGACGATACCAGCGCCGCCACGTTCTGGCGGTGGTAGCCGGTGCCGCCGGCCAACAGGTAGCGCAGGTACGGCGGCGTGCCGCTGGTGGAGAAGTGCCCCACCACCCCGTCGGCGATCAGGTCGTGACCGTGCCGGTCGCCGAGGCGAGTCAGCAGCTCATGGTGGGCCAGGGGCGCCACTCCGTGGGCGGTGCGAGCGGCGTTGATGTGGGCGAGCACCACGGCGCGCATCCTCTGCCAGGGGTCGTCCGAGGATGCTGGCCAGGGGTTGGCCACCGCGGTGAGGGAAGTTTCCGCCCCCATCGCCAGGACGGCGGCCATACCCAGGGCGACGAGGCTATGGTAGCCTCGGGGGCGACGGCGATGATTCACCTCTCCACCTCCGGGTGGCGCGGCGTGGTCGGGCAGGACCTCACGTTCCGCAACGTCCGACTGCTGCTGGAGGCCACGGTGCAGGTGCTGCGCCGGCGCCGCCTGGCCGGTGAGGTAGTGGTCTCTTACGACACGCGGCTGCTGTCGGAAAAGTTTGCCCAGGAGGCGGTTTCGGTCTTTACCCATCATGGTTTCTCAACCGTTGCCTCGGAGCGCGATCTTCCCTCACCGTGCCTGGCCTGGGCCGTGCGCGAGCGCGGTGCGGTGCTGGGGGTGACCTTCACCGCCTCCCACAACCCGGCGGAGTACAACGGGGTCAAGCTGTACGTCTCCAGTGGCGCACCGGCCCCGCTGGAGCTGTGCGAGGAGGTCCAGGGCCAGGCGCTGGCGCTGCAAGACTCCCCGGAGCCATTCTACGTGCCCCAGCGTGAGCTGCGACAGCGGGCAACCTTGATGGAGGGGTACCTGGGCGCACTGGAGCGGGAGGTGGACTGGGACGCCATTCGTGCCAGCGGCCTGAAGGTGGCGGTGGACCCGCTGTACGGAACCAGCCGAGAGTTCCTCGACCGGGTGTTGCTCGCCCACGGTGTGCCCACGGTCGCCCTGCACGGGACCAAGGATCCTTACTTCGGCGGCTACGCCCCCGAGTGCACGCCGGCGAATCTCGAGGGTTTGCGGGAGCTGGTGCGCACCTCCGGCGCCCATCTGGGCCTGGCCACCGACGGGGATGCGGACCGCTTCGGCATCGTCAACCACGCCTGCCGGGCGGTGGCGCCATCGGTGGCCATCGCCTTGCTGGTGGACTACCTGGTTCGGCGGCGCGGGGTGGGTGGAGGGGTGGCTCGCACCACCGGCACCAGTCGCCTGGTGGATCGCATCGCCGCTCGTCACGGTCGAGAGCTGGTGGAGACCCCGGTGGGGTTCCACTTTCTGGCCCAGGAGATGCTCTCGGGCCGGGTCGGCGTGGCGGTGGAGGAGTCCGCCGGTGTGGGTATCGCGACCCACCTGCCGGAGCGCGACGGGATCCTGGCCGCGCTGCTCACCGCCGAGATGGTGGCGGTGGAGGGGGCCACCATCCCGGAGTTGATCCGGCGTCTGTACGAGCGGTACGGAGCGCTGTTCTTTCGCCGGGTGCAAGTTCCCTTTACCGAGAAGAACCGCACCGCCTTCAGGCGCCTGTTGCGCCAGCGGCGCATCGTCCTGCTGGGCCAGCCGGTTCGCCGCATCGAGGTGACCGACGGTCTGCTACTGGCAGTATCCGAGGACGCCTGGGTGTTGTTGCGGCAGGCAACCACGGAGCCTCGTCTGCGGGTGTACGCCGAGGCGCCCACCACTGGAGAGCTCCGTGCTCTCGTCCGAGAGGCGCGCCGTTTGCTGGCGAGCACTGAAAATGGGAGGTGAGGCCTTGTTCGAGATCGAGGCGGTCATTGGCAGAGAAATCCTGGACTCGCGGGGAAATCCGACGGTCGAGGCGGAGGTGGTGCTGTCAGGGGGGGCGGTGGGGCATGCCATGGTCCCGTCAGGGGCTTCCACCGGCAGTCGCGAGGCGCTGGAGTTGCGCGACGGCGACTCAGGCCGCTTTCGCGGCAAGGGGGTGCTGCGAGCGGTGGCCCACGTCAACGGCGAGATCGCCGAGCGCCTGCTCGGAGTCGACGCCCGCGACCAGGGCGGCATTGACCTGGCGCTGCGCACCCTGGACGGCACGGAGGACAAGAGTCGGCTGGGCGCCAACGCCATTCTGGCGGTGTCGCTGGCGGTGGCGCGGGCGGCTGCGGAGGCCTCGAACCTGCCGTTGTACCGTTACTTGGGCGGCGCCGGCGTGGGCATCCTGCCGGTCCCGTGCCTCAACCTCATCAACGGCGGTGCCCACGCAGATAACTCCCTGGACATCCAGGAGTTCATGGTGGTGCCCTGGGGCTTTGAGTCTTTTTCCGCGGCACTGCGCGCCGGGGTGGAAGTCTTTCACAGTCTGCGCGAACGTTTGAAGAAGGATAAACACATCACGGCAGTGGGCGACGAGGGTGGCTTCGCCCCCAACCTGCCCTCCAACCGGGCGGCGCTGGACTACCTGGTGAACGCCATCACCGATGCTGGCTACTCCCCCGGGGAGCAGGTGGCGATTGCCCTGGATGCAGCCGGCAGCGAGCTGCGCACCGGCGAGGGGTACTTTCTCCCGGGGGAGGGGCGGCACGGGCTCTCTTCCCGCGACCTCATCGCCCTCTACAGCGAGTGGGTCGACGCCTACCCCATCGTCTCCATCGAGGACGGGTTGGCGGAGGGTGACTGGGAGGGGTGGGAGGAATTGAATGCTCGCCTGGGCGATCGGGTCCTTCTGGTGGGGGACGACATCTTCGTCACCAACCCGCGAGTCATCGCCGAGGGCATCCGCCGGCGGGTGGCCAACGCCGTGCTCATCAAGCTGAACCAGATCGGTACCGTGTCCGAGACGTTGGCGGCGGTCAACCTGGCGCTGCACAGTGGATGGCGAGCGATGGTCTCACACCGCTCCGGCGAGACCGAGGACACGAGTATCGCTGATCTGGTGGTGGCGTGTGGTTGCGGCCTCATCAAGACCGGCTCGGCCTCGCGCGGGGAGCGCATCGCCAAGTACAACCGCCTGCTGCGCATCGAAGAGGAGCTGGGAGCGGCGGCGCGGTTCGCGGGGAGGGCGCCCTTCTCCAGACCATGACCAGCCTGGGCAGAAAGCTGCTGGTGCGAGGGTTGCTGGCGTTGGCGCCGGTGGTGGCCGGGCTCGCCGCGTGGGGGTGGTGGGCCGGATTCTCCAGCTTGCGCGAGGCGCAAAGTGAGCTGCACCGACTGGTGGAACGTCGTGACGCGCTGACAGGAGCAAACCGACAACTCCGGCGCCAGCTGGCCGGGCTGCGGCACGATCGCGAGGCACAGGTGCGAGCCGCCCGGGAGGTACTGCTCGCCGCTGCCCCGGGCGAGGTGGTGGTGGTGGTGCTGCCATCTCCCACGCCGGGATTCGAACGGTAGGGGCGGGGGCAATGGAGCGTCCGACTCACCCCCCGAAACTGGGTCGCTACGTGATCGAACGCGTCCTCGGCAAGGGCGCCATGGGCGTGGTGTACCTCGCCCGGGACCCGGTGATCGGTCGGCAGGTGGCCCTGAAGACCCTGTCGGTACCCTCCGACGCCGAGGAGGCGGAGGAATTTCGCCAGCGTTTCCTGCGGGAGGCCCAGGCCGCCGGGATTCTCACCCATCCCGGCATCGTCACCGTGCACGACGCCGGTGTCGATGAGGAGAGTGGGCTGTCCTTCATCGCCATGGAATTTATCGAGGGCAGGAGCCTGAAGGACGTGATGCGCAGCGGCCGGCCGTTCACCTACTCCGAGGTGGCGGCGGTGGGAGGGGCACTGGCCGGGGCGCTGGCGTACGCCCACTCCAAGGGGGTGGTGCACCGGGACATCAAGCCGGCCAATATCATCATCACCACCCAGGGGCTGGTGAAGATCACCGACTTCGGGGTGGCGCGACTGGAGAGCTCCAACCTCACCACCACTGGCCAGTTCATCGGCACCCCCAACTACATGTCCCCGGAGCAGGTCACCGGTGCTCCGGTGGACGGTCGCAGCGACCTGTTTTCCTTGGGGGTGGTCCTCTTCGAACTGCTCACCGGCGTACGCCCCTTTGCGGGCGGCTCACTCTCCGAGGTGGCCTACCGCATCGTCCACGAGCGACCCGCCATTCCCTCGCAGCTGCGCAGTGGCCTGCCGGCGGCGTTCAATCCTATTGTCCTCAAACTTTTAGAGAAGGATCCGGAGCGCCGGTACCAGCGCGGCGAGGATGTGGCGCGGGCGCTGGAGGCGTTGCGACGAGTGCTCACCGGTGCCGGCGCCGAAGCCCCACGACCCAGCGAGCCACCGCCGACCCAGCCCGCAGAGCTGGAGGCGTCGCAGTCGCTCTCCTCGGCGCAGACCGTGACTCGGGCCACCTCGCTGGAACGACCGACGCTGCCACGGCCGGCGCTGCCGCCGGTGTTTCGCCTGCCCATCAACCCCCGCTGGGTTGCCGTCCTGCTTGCTCTCCTCGTATTGCCGCTGGCCGCCACCCTGGCGGCGCTGTCGACCAGGATCGACCGCGGGCCGTTTCCCGGGGTGCCGGCGGGAGAGGCCGAGCGCCGCCACCGCGTGGCCGACGCCCAGCGCGCCGCAGCGGAAGCTTTGCAGCGGGGCGATCCGGTCGGTGCCCTGCGGCAGCTGGAGCTGGTGTGGGACCAGGCACCCCACTCGGACGTGGCACGGATGTTGGCGGCGCAGGCGCGGGAGCTGGAGGCGACCCAGCGGGAGCTGCTGTCCCGCCGCGAGCAGGCCCAGAGACTGCGGGAGGAGGGTCGTGAATCGCTCCGGCAGGGCCGGTGGCGGCAGGCCCAGGCTCGCTTCGAGGCAGCGCTGGAACTGGATGACGATCCCCTGTCCCGGGAGTACCTGGAGCTGGCCCGTGACCGGGTGCGCGCCGCCGAGCAGCGGGGAAGCTGGACGAGGCCGGTCCCCACCCCTGTCGACCC
>JABRVY010000024.1:0-3575 GCA_039961755.1 Acidobacteriota bacterium
GCTCTGCAGGCCCTCGAGCCAGCCCTCGGGGGAGGGGACGCCGAGATGCCAACGGCGCTGGCCCGGCTGCTGGCCGACCACCGAGGGGCGGATCCTTTTTGCCGCCACTTTGGCCCCTTCGGGACGGTCTCGTCCACCATCTGCGAGCTGCGCGACGGGCGCCTGACGAGCTATCTCTTTGCCCCCGGCCCACCGTGCCGGACGCCGTTTGCCCCGGTGCCCATCCCCGAGGTGCCCTACTCGTAGCGCAGCGCCTCGATGGGATCCAGGCGAGCCGCCTTGGCGGCCGGGTAGATGCCGAAGAAGATCCCCACCAGCCCGGCGAAGACGAAGGCGGCCAGGACGATTTCCGGCTGCACCAGCACCGGCCAGCCACCCAGACGGGCAATCAGGCGCGCCACCAGCACCCCGATGGCGATTCCCACCACGCCGCCCAGCCCGGAGATCAGGGAGGACTCGATGAGGAACTGCCAGCGGATGTCGCTGCGCTTGGCGCCCAGGGCGCGACGCACGCCGATCTCGCGGGTGCGCTCGGTGACCGACACCAGCATGATGTTCATGATCCCGATCCCACCCACCAGCAGCGACACCGAGGCGATGGCGCCCAAGAGCATGGTCAGAACCGACGACATCTGCGTCGCCATGGAGGCTATCTCCTGCTGGGAGCGGATGACGAAGTCGTCCTCCTGGCCGCGAGTGAGCCGGTGGCGCTGGCGCAGCAGCTGGGTGATCTCGTCGGCGGCGCGATCCATGTGCCGAGGGGAGAGGGCGGAGACCATGATGGTGTGGATGTGGGTGATGCCCAGCAGGCGTTTCTGGGCGGTGGTGTAGGGCACGCACACGACGTCGTCCTGGTCCTGCCCCATCATCGACCCACCCTTCTTCTCCAGTACCCCGATGACGCGGAACGGTACGCCCCGCAACCGCACGACTTCCCCCACCGGGTCGGCCTTGCCGAAGAGATTTTCCGCCACCGTGGCGCCCAGCACCATCACCTTGGTGGCCCCGCGTACGTCGCTGTCGCTGAAGTACGATCCCTTGGCGGTGGCCCAGGCCCGGATGGTGGGATAGTCGGCGCCGGTCCCCTGGACGGTGGTGAACCAGTTACGGTTGCCGACGACGATTTGCCCCGCCGTGCGCACCCCCGGTTCGGCGAGCGCCACCGAGGGGCACTCCCGCTGGATGGCGGCGGCGTCCTCCTCGGTCAGCGACTGCACCGACCCGATGCCGTGCCGTACCCCGGAGGCGGAGCGGGAGCCGGGGAAGATGATCATGAAGTTGGTGCCCAGGGCGCCGATCTGGGTCTGAATGGCCGCCGAGGCGCCCTGGCCGATGGCCACCATGGCCACGACGCAGCCGACGCCAATGATCACCCCCAGCATGGTGAGCAGGCTGCGCATGGGGTTGCGGCGCAGCGCGGAGAAGGCAACCTTGTAAGTCTGGGCCAGGCTCAGCATGGCGTGCTACCTCGGTCGCCGACCCATGGGGGTCATGCCGGCGAGTCCCCCCGCCTCGCCGCTCTGGGCGGTGGCCACGCCCACCACCACCCGTTCGCCACCGCTCAAGGGGCCTTCCTTGATCTCGATGAAACGTCCGTCGGTGATGCCTGGCACCAGCCGCACCGGCCGCAGGGGGGCGGCGGGGTCATCGCCGCTGAGGTACACCTCCACGGCGGCATCGCGCCGCCGGGCAGGAGAGCCCGAGCGAGGGGAGCCGCCGTTGTGGCCGACAGGCCCGGTCCCGCCAGCCTCATCACGGGCCACCTTCAATCCCAGGATTTCCGGCCGGAAGCGCAGGGCCGCCGAGGGCACGCGCAGGGCGTTCTCCACCCGCGCCACCTCGATTCGCACCTCGGCGGTCATGCCCGGCAGCAGCACCAGGTCGGGGTTGTCCACGTCCACCATCACCGGGTAGGTCACCACGTTGTTGGCGGTCTTGGGGGAAAGACGAACCTGGGCGACGCGACCGGTGAACTCCTTTTCAGGGAAGGTGTCCACGTTGAAGGTCACCGGCTGGCCGACCTTCACCTGCCCGATGTCGGCCTCGTCCACATCGCAGGTGAGCTGCATGCGGGTGAGATCCTCGGCGATCGTGAACAGTGTGGGGGCCTGGAACGAGGCTGCCACCGTCTGGCCGACGTCGTAGTCGCGGGAAACGACAACGCCGTCGATGGGAGCACGGATCACCGAGTAACGCAGGTTGGTCTCGGCGCGCTCGAGCGCCGCCTCCAGCTCGGAGACCTGGGCCTGCGCCTGATGGTAAAAGGCCCGCGCCGACTCCAGCTGATCCTCCGAGGACAGCCCGGCGTCGTACAACGCCTGCTGGCGACGGTACTTGGCCTGGGCATCCAGCGCTCCGACCCGGGCCCGCTCCAGCTGGGCACGGGTCTGGTTCACCGCCGCCTCGAACGGGGTGGGGTCGAGGGTGGCGAGAATCTGGCCCCGGCGCACCCGGTCATTGAAATCGGCGTGCAGCGTCGCCACGATCCCCGACACCTGCGAGCCCACCTTGACCGTGGTCAGGGCGGTGAGCGTGCCGGTGGTGCCTACCACCTGCACGATGGTGCCGCGGTCCACGTTGGCGGTGAGGTACTTGGGCGCCTCCGGCGCCTTCTTGCCAAACCCGAACCACGCTGCTGCCAGCACCGCCGCGGCCACAGTCACACCGATGGCTGTCTTCACGACCTTGCTCACTGCTGCCTCCTGCTCTCGCGCCCCCGGGCGGGGAGCACGGGGTGGAGAGACTACGCCATCTGGGGGGAGAAAGTTTCGTCCCCCGGGCGAATTCCCTGAACGTGCAGCGCGGCGGTGGCCAGGCCCTGAAGCCGGCGCCGGGGGGCACGGTCAGCGCAGGCGGTCGCGCTGCAGCATGAGGAGGGTGATGGCGAACAGCAAGAGCCCGGTGGCTCCTCGCCAGAACGTTTCGGGCCCCTTGGCGAGGGCGGCGATCCCCAACGCCCAGCGGCCCCAGAAGGTGTTCACCACGCCGATGGCGAAGCACAGGGCCGCCAGAATCACCAGAACGATGGCTGCCTTCCTCATTCCAGGCCTCCTCCAGTCAGAGGATCTCGCGGCTATTGTACTGCCGTTGACCCCAGCCAGGGTCAGCGACATCGGGCCAGCGCGGCGGCCAGCTCGGCGGCGGAGGTGAACGGCAGGTCGCAGCGGCCGTCGTGGCAGAGGTAGGCCAGCGGTGGCTGCCCGGCAGTTCCTGCACGCCCGGCAAAGAGGGGCACGAGCCGGGTCACTTCGGGGGGGACCGGCGGTGCCGCCCACGCCACCGCGGTGGGCCGAAACGGGGAGGCGAAGGCGGCACGAAGCAGCTCCCGGGTGCCGGGGTGGGAGGCGTCGCCGACAATGACGGCCTGGCTCGGCGGTGTGGAGGCGGCGAGGGCCGCCAGCAACAACCCCGCCGCCTGGTCGGCGGCGCCGGCGATGAACGCGCCCTCGGCCGCCAGCGCCTCCTCCGCCCAGCGCCGCAGCTCCTGGTCATCGGTGAGGGCGGCCACGGTGAGGCAGGCGCGCACCGCCACCGCTGCGGAGGAGGGCGTGGCGCCGTCGTGGGGGGAGCGGGGG
>JABRVY010000025.1:0-1531 GCA_039961755.1 Acidobacteriota bacterium
GATCAGCACCCTCCCGTTGCCGCCTCGCTGGCCGGCGGAAACGCCAGCGGAACCACCGGTGGCACCGGCGGGGCCACTGGCGGCGGCAACGGTGCCAACGGCCTCTCGAGCAATGGCGCCGGTTCCTCGGGGTTCGCCTCGGGCGGCGGCGGTAGCGGGGCTCGCCGGGCCAGCTCGGAGGGGCCTTTCGCCGGCCAGCGAGGCGGCAACGGGAGGGTGCTGATCACTGGTGTCACGACGTGTGCCGTGGGAATTTCGGGCCTCTCCACGAACCTCCCCACCGGCGGTAACATGTACCGCCTCTCGGGCACTCTGACCCTGACCAACCCGCCCGCTTCGGGGTACCTGGCGGTGCGGGTGGAGGGAGGGCCCAGCCGCATTATCCCGGCGCCGTTCCCGGGGTCCCTGTCGTTTTCGGTGCAGGGCCAGTACGCCGACGGGGCAGCGCGCACGGTGACCGCCACCTTCAGCGCCAACCCCCTGTGCGGTGCCAGCTCGAGCTTCACGGCACCCACCGGGGCGGGGCTCGTTCTTCCCCTGGGCTATGCCATCCCCCAGCTGAGCTTCAACAATTCGCCCCCCAACTTCCGCGTGACCATGGCGTTGACGGTGCCCTCTGGCCCGCTGGGAAACATACCCAGCGGCACTTTCGACATCACGACCACAGGCTCGCCGGCGTTGAGCGACCACGCCTCGTTCTGTACCGAGCTATCCCAGACGTTGTCTGCAAATACCAACTACACGGGGCATCGGGTGGCGGCGCTGGAGACCACCCCGCGTACGGCCGGTGGCGGCGGCCTCGGAAACGGCTTCTTGATCCCTTCCAGCGGGGTCGGTCCCGCCCGTGCCGGCATGCTGCGGTATCTCTTCGACCGGCATTACCGATCCACCGTGTTGGCGGCGCCGTGGACCAACGATCTGGCGGCGGCGTTCCAGCTAGCGGTGTGGGATGTGACCCACGACCACTTCGGCAGCAACAATTCTTTCAACGTCACGACGGGCACTGCGCCGGCGTTTTACTCGACCACCAGCAACACCGCACGCGCCACGGCGCAGGGGTGGCTCAGTGACATCAATACGTTGAACTGGCCCGACGAGGTGTGGGAGCGCTACATCTCCACCACCTGGCACCCCATTTACCTGCGCTCCAACACGGATCAGGACGTGGTTCTGGCCATCCCGGTGATCAACGCGCCCACAGCGGTGGAGATGGGCCGGGTGGACCTGGTGCTCTTGGGGGTGAGCGAGTACCTGCAGGGGGTTGGCGCGTTCGAGCTGGACGAGCAGGGACTGCTGGCGTTGCTGCGGGCATGGGACCCGGGTGCGGCGGCGGGGCTGGGGCGAGCCGGCCGGGAGGCGCTGCTGGCGGCGCTCAGGCGATACCTCGACCCGGACGGGGACGGTCGGGTGGTGGTGCTGCGCTGGGAGACGATCGAGGAGCGAGGGACCATCGGCTTCTTCGCCGAACGGCAGGTGGGCAGCGGGTGGGTGCGGGTGAACGCCGAGATGCTGCCGGGGCTCATTGCAGCGC
>JABRVY010000026.1:0-3633 GCA_039961755.1 Acidobacteriota bacterium
GGCCCGGGGTCAGCCCCCGGGCCAGGGCCGACTCCAGGGCGATGCGAAAGCGGGCCTGGTCCTCCATGGCCGGGCCGAAGAGACGGAGGGTGACCAGCAGCTCGTCCGCCCGCCACGCCACCCGCAGGAGCCACGGGGGCAGTCGGTAGAGGGGACCGGCTGAGCTTTCCCGGGTCGGCTGCCAGTACTCGGGAAAGGAACACCCCTCGGCGTGGCGGCACGTCTCGCAGCGGCGCCTCGGCGCCGTGCACACCAGACTCCTGAGAGCCGCCCCGAGGGCGCCCCGAACCGTCGATCCCCACCAGCGGCCGGGCCAGGAAAAGCCGGACCCCAACGGCTGGAAACGCCCGGCGATGTCCAGGGCCTCCACGACGCACCCCCTTCGCAGGCGAGGCCGCTCCCTTACAACGCCGCCGCCGGAGAGGTGACCGCCCGGCGCAGGGCGGCGAGGGCCACCTCCAGCTGCCGGCAGGAGGCGCAGTCGTTGCTGGCCGTCGGGCAGGGAACGCCGTCGGCCTGCATCTCGGCGCAGTGGGGTTCGCGGGCCAGCTCCAGCACCTCGCGGATGACCTGTCTGGCCAGCTCCCGGGCGTGGGTGTCCGGCAGGTCCCGCAAGGCCGCCAGCAGCGCCCACTCCTCCCTGCTCACGGTGATGGTCACCGGTTCGTCCCTCATGCCGTCTCCCTTCCCCCGGCCGCCGCCGCGCGCAGCAGGACCAGGGCCGCCTCGAGGCGCAGCGCCACCTGAGCGCCCTCCTCGCCAGCAACGCCGGCTCCGCGGGGCCAGGCTTCCAGCTGCGCCAGGGCCTGGCCGACCTCTTCAACGGGCCTGATCTCGGTCAGCGGGTCCAGCAGGCGATCCAGCACCCCCCCCAGGCGAACGGGGTCGGCGGGCTCGGCCACCAGCACCTCGGCGGTTGTCCCGGGGGCGGGCGCCAGGCGGGCCACATCCCTGGCCACAGCGGCAGCCGCCCGCTGACCGAAGATGAACGCCTCCAAGAGCCCGGTGCCCATGGTCCGCCGTCCCCCCTGCACCCCGCCGGCCGCCTCCCCGCAGGCGTAAAGGCCGGGGGTGGAGGTTCGTCCCCAGACATCGATGGCGACCCCCCCCACCGAGTGGTGCAGGGCCAGGCGCAGGGGCAGGGCCCCCGGGCGGCGCAGCGCCGGGCTCGCCTTCACGCGGGGCGGTACGCTGCCGTTTTCCACCACCGGCGGCAGCAGCTCAACCGTCACCCCCCGGCGCAGCGCCTCGGCCACCATGGCGGTGGCCTCGGGCAAGCCGGCCGCCCGCTCCTGCACGATTCCCCCCACTCGCAGGCGGCCGTTGACCAGGGCGGCGCTGGTGGGAAAGAACAGCGGCGGGGTGGCGGTGACCGGCAGGGCCTGGGTGAGGTGGGGGTGGTGCAGCAAAGTGCCGCTCACCTCCGCCAGCGCCAGGCCGCTGCCGCAGCACCAGCGGGGTGAGGTGGAGCAGGGAAAGACGGCCCCGGCTCCGCCACAGGCCAGCACCACCGCGTCGGCAGGCAACACGGCGCGATCGCCCTGGCCTCGCCGCAGCGTGACCACCCCGGTGGCGCGATACCTGCTCATCAGCAGGCCGACGACCACCTCCCGTTCGCGGAAGGTGACACCCAGCCCCTCGCACCGTCGCACCAGCGGCTCCAGCAGCGGCCGGTGCTGCCGCGGCAGGAAGCGGCGGCCCCGCGGCATTTCATCGCCGGGCAGGAGCACCGGTCCCTCGTCCAGCGCCTCGAGATCCAGCTCCTCCGCCAGTGTTCGGGCGGCCGGGTGGGCCTGCTCGGCGAACACCTCGTCGAGCCCTGTCCGGGCCAGACCCCCGCTGCGCTGGCGCAAGTCCTCCAGGAATCGGCGTGGGCTGTCCCCCCGCACCCACGGGGCGCTCAGCAGGATCCACGGCGCCAGGCCGTGCACCCGGTGGGTGGCACCGTCCCGACCACGCCGGGACGCGGTCACCACCGTGACCCCCTGGCCGCTCTCGGCCAGGCGGCGGGCACAGGTAAGACCCGCCAGGCCACTGCCCACCACCACCACGTGGAACTCCCCCACCTGCGCCACGGGCGCATTGTGGCACAGGTTCGCCCTCCCGGCACGGACACCGACACGGACACGGTCACAGACACGGTCACAGATACGGTCACAGACACGGCCACGGTCACCGACACGGGCACGGGCACGGACGCGGACGCGGTCACGGACACCATCGCGGGCACGGACACGGACACGGACACGGACACGGGCACGGACACGAGCAGCGGCGGCGGCGCGGGCTCCGGGCCTGGGCGCTGGCGAGGCCGCGGGGCGCGGGCCGGTTTCCTCCCGTTCGTTCAGCCGCAAAGGCGATAGCCGCCGGGTCGGCCGGCGTCAAGGGCTGGTGCCGCCCTGCGGGCGGTCGCTGACGCGACCCTTGACCCCGGCCTCCCCGACGGCCGGTGGGGGGCTCATGAACGAACGGGAGGAAACCATGCCAGCCACACCGCCTCGCCCTCTCCCACCCGCCCGGGCCCGGGCCCTCGAGGCCGCCGCCGGTGCCCTCGCCCTCGCCGCGGCCGTGAAGCCCCCATTCAGGCCCATCGCTGACCAGGTGATCCGCGCTGCGGCGTCGGTGCCCGCCAACCTCGCCGAGGGCCAGGGCCGCTCCGGTCAGGACCGCCTGTACCACTGGCGAGTGGCTTACGGCTCGGCCCGCGAGCTCGATGTGCACCTCACGCTGCTGGCCGACGCCGGGGCCGTCGACCGCGCCGCCGCCGCCCGGGTGCTCTCACAGCTCGACGAGGTGCGGGCCATGCTGTGGCGGATGACCCACCCCCGCTGACACGGGCACGGACACGGGCACGGACGCCGGGCCGGCCGAGGCAAATCGCACCGGCCGTGAAGGCGGGCCAGAGGCCCGCGCACCCAGGGGACGGTCACCGTCACCGCCGCGGGTGGATCAGCCTCCAGGTCAGCGCCCGCACGCGGTCGAAGAGGTCGATGGCGCGCTGCGCTGCGGCGCCGTCCACCGCCCCGGCCGCCAGCAGCAGCCGCAGGTGGCTATCGGCCTCCAGGGCTGATGCGTAGGCGATGCGCCAGTGGTGCTGCCGGTCGCGTCCGGCTCGTCCGGCACCTTCGGCCAGCTTCGCGGGCACCGAGGAGGCGGAGCGGATGAGCTGGTCTCCCAGCGTCCGGAGCGGCGCCGGCAGCTTGAGTGCCAGGGCAACGGCGGTGCCGGCGGCCTCCAGCGCCAGCTCGTGGGCGGTGAGCGAGTGCGTCGGGGTCGACGGGGGCGGCGTGGTCCGAGTGGTGTTCATGCCACCCGCCCTGCGCCCGGGGCGGGCGCTGTCACAGGGGCGCCGCAGGCGACCGCCCGCAGGGCGGCTTGCCCTTGACAGCGACCGCCCCCGGGCGCTACCCGAACGCCGGGAACACCACGAGGCCACGCCGCACGGGAGACACCGGCGCCGGCACCGGCACCGACACAGGCACAGACACAGACACAGACACGGACACGGTCACGGGCAGGGACACGGTCACGGGCACGGACACGGCCACGGGCACGGGCGGCGGCGGCGCGGGCTCCGGGCCTGGGCGCTGGCGATGCCGCGGGGTGCGGCCCGGTTTCCTCCCGTTCGTTCTC
>JABRVY010000027.1:0-7482 GCA_039961755.1 Acidobacteriota bacterium
GCGCCATTCGCGCCCACCTGCGTTGTGTGGCGGCGGTGTGTCGGGGCGACTGGGGGTGGGCGGCGGCGTTTACCCCTGACCGCAACAACCTGGTGAGCGATGCCCGGGTGGCCCACCTCTGGGCGCTCGCGCTCCAGGGGAAGACCAGGGATGAGAGCCTCGCGCAGCTGCGAGAGCTGGCCAGCTCCTCGGACGTTTCCCTGGCGGCCAGCGTGGTCCTGGAGATTCTCGACCCGTCGGGCGGGGGGTGGGAGGCCGTGCGCCAGCGCCTTCTGCGCCTCGCGGAGGAGCTGGACGAGCAGGCCCGCTGGTCGCTATCTCCCCGGCTGTGGCAGGCGGTGGCGGAACGGGCGCTGGCGCTGGTGGAGCGGCTGGCCGGCAATGAGAGGCTGTCGTCGCAGCACCTTTCCCGGGCGCAGTGGCTGGCACCGGGGTGCTCGTTTGCCGGTGGTTTTCCGGTCCACGGCCTGTAGTATGCGGGGCGTGAGGAATTCGCTCCACGGCGACTTCACCGGCAAGTGGCTGCCGGAGTACCTGGCGCATCTGGTGGTGGAGCGGGGTCTTTCAACCCACACGGTCGCCTCGTACCGAGGTGACCTGCAGAAGTTCGGCCGCTGGCTCAAGGCGCGGCAAGGCGATGTACTGGCGTGCGATCGGGCGGATCTGCGCCGCTACCTCTCCGAGCTGCGGGGGCAGGGACTGTCGGCGCGCTCGGCGGCGCGCGCCCTGGCGGCGCTGCGCTCGTTTTTCCGCTACCTGGTGGGTGTGGAGGCGCGCTCCGAGGATCCCAGCGAAGAGCTGGAAAGTCCCCGCCTGCTGCGCAGCCTGCCCCGCTTTCTTTCCTTCGAACAGGTGGACGCGTTGCTGGCAGCGCCGCCCACGGAGCGACCACTGGGGGTGCGCGACCGGGCCATGCTGGAGACCCTGTACGCCACCGGTGTGCGGGTCTCCGAGCTGGTGAGTCTGAAGTTGGCCAACGTGCGTCTGGACCCTGGATTCGTGCGGGTGTTCGGCAAGGGGGCCAAGGAGCGGGTGGTGCCGCTGGGGTCCTCGGCCCGACAGTGGATCGGGCGGTACCTGGAGGAGGTGCGCCCCCGGCACGACCACCAGCGCGCCAGCGAGCTGTTCCTCACCGCCCGCGGCGAGCCCATGACCCGGCAGGCGTTCTGGTACACCATCAAGAAGTACGGGCGCCAGGCAGGCATCACCTCGCCGCTGTCGCCCCACGTGCTGCGCCACTCCTTCGCCACCCACCTGCTGGAGCACGGCGCCGACCTGCGGGCGGTGCAGGCCATGCTGGGCCACACCGATATCTCGACCACCGAGATCTACACCCATGTCACCCGGGAGCGGCTGCGCCAGCTCTACGATCGGGCGCACCCGCGGGCGTGAGAAGTGATGCCCGAGGTCCCCCGTACTCCGGGTCGCAACCACCTCGTCGCCGCCGGAAAACCGGGCAGCGCGGCGGGCAAGGCGCGCCCGGCTCGCCGGGCATTCATCGTTGTGGCCATGATCTGCCTCTACTCCCCAGGTCTGCTGACGCCGGCCGCCGCCCAGTACCTGGCGGTATTCACCGATGGCCGGGTGCTGGCCGTGACCGGGGCCAGCCTGCTGGATGACCGCACCGTGCGGCTGGAACTGCCCGGGGGGGGGCGCCTGGAGCTGCCCGCCCGGCGGCTGGAGGCGGTGGTGGAGGCGCTGGTCGAGCCCGAGCCGGAACCGGTGGCACGACCGACGTGCTCGGCGGACTGGGAGGAGCATCCCCTGCCCGAGGGCACCCCCTTTGCCGCCGAAATCGAGGCCGCGGCGCGGGCAGCGGGGCTGCACCCCTGGCTGGTGGCGGCGGTGGTGGAGGCCGAGTCCCGCTACGACCCCCGGGCGGTGTCCCGGGTGGGGGCGCGGGGACTGATGCAGCTCATGCCCTCGGTGTGGATCCCGGCGGGCCTCGCCAACCCCCATGACGTCAAGGCGAACCTGCGGGTGGGCAGCGCCTACCTCAAGCGACTCCACCAGCGTTTCGGCGAGCTGCCCCTGGCCCTGGCGGCCTACAACGCCGGCCCCACCACGGTGGAGCGCTACGGCGGGATACCGCCGTACCGGGAGACTCGCAGCTACCTCCAGCGCATCCTGTCTCGTTTCTGCCCGGGGCAGGAGGGCGAGGGTTTGTGAAAGTCCGTATAATGCGCGAGGCCGCGCAGGGAAGAGCCTCGGCCGCCGGGACCGTTCTCTGAGGGTGGGGAGGGAGAAACCATGAGTGAGGCAAGCGTCGGCAAGCCGATGTTGCCGGTAGCAGCAAGACAGCCGGCGGGTCCACGGGTGAGCGATGGTAGCAACATCTTCCTCACCACCAAGCTGGACAGACTCATCGATCAGGCGCGCAAGAACAGCCTGTGGCCATTTCCCTTCGGGACGGCGTGCTGCGCCATCGAGTTCATGTCGACGATCATGTCCCACTACGACATGTCTCGCTTTGGCGCCGAGGTGGTGCGCTTTTCCCCGCGCCAGTCGGATTTGCTCATCGTGGCGGGTACGGTCACCGACAAGATGGCGCCGGTGATGGTGCGCATCTACGAGCAGATGGCGGAACCCAAGTACGTCATCTCCATGGGGGCGTGCGCCTGCACGGGCGGCTTTTACCGCGCCTACCACGTGGTGCAGGGGATCGACGAGTTCATTCCGGTGGACGTGTACGTGCCGGGCTGCCCGCCGACACCGGAGGCACTGCTGCAGGGCCTGCTGCGCCTGCAAGAAATGATCGCGGCCGGCGAAACCCACTACCAGCGCATGGTCGCCGCGGCGCGGGCGGAAGCCAGGGGGGCGGTTTCATGAGCATGAGTGAGGAGAAGCTGGAGTCCTTTCGGCGTTCCTTCCCGCCGTCGCGGGGGGTGGAGGAGATCCCGGGCCAGGGCATCCCCACCTTCCAGGTGGAGCGCGAACTGCTGCCCGAGCTGGCCCGCCGGCTCAAGGACGACCCCGACTTCGACTTCAAGATGCTGTCGGACGTGTGCGGTGTGGACTGGCCGGAGCGGCAGGCCCGCTTCGATGTCGTCTATCACCTCTATTCGTTGACGCACAACCACCGCCTGCGCCTCAAGGTGCCGGTGAGCGAGCAAGATGCGGTGGTACCGTCGGTGTACGGGGTGTGGAAGGCGGCCGACTGGTTCGAGCGGGAGGTGTTCGACATGTTCGGGGTGCGCTTTGCCGGCCACCCCAACCTGAAGCGAATCCTCTGCCACCCCTCCTTCCAGGGTCACGCCCTGCGCAAGGACTACGACCCCGGTCAGCGCTGGCTGCTGCGGGAGGGGGAGCAGGACGAACCCGCCTGGGCGCGCGAGGTACAGGAGGACGAGGACCACTTCGAGACCCAGGTCCTGAATCTCGGGCCCTCCCACCCGGCTACCCACGGCACCCTGCGCACGGTGGTGCGCCTGGACGGCGAGGTGATCACCCGGGCGGAGTGCGAGATCGGCTACCTGCACCGCTGCTTCGAGAAGATGTCCGAACGCCACACCTGGAACCAGATCATCCCCTACACCGATCGCCTCAACTACTGCTCGGCGATGATGAACGGGGTGGGGTACGCGCTGGCGGTGGAAAAGCTCCTGGGGATCGAGGCGCCGCCCCGCGCCCAGGTCATCCGGGTGATCCTCTCCGAGCTGTCCCGCATCATGGACCACATCGTCTGCGTCGGCGCCAACCTCAACGATGTGGGCGCCATGACGCCGTTCCTCTACGTCTACCAGGCCCGGGAGGAGATTTACTCGCTCCTGGAGGCGTGCGCCGGCGGCCGTCTGACGATCTCCTACGTGCGCATCGGCGGCCTGGCCAACGATGTTCCCGCGGGGTTCGAGGAGGCGGTGCGCTACCTCTTGCGCCGCATCCCGCCGCTGGTGGATGACATGGAGCGGCTGATCACCGAGAACCGCATCTTCCGCCAGCGCTCCGAAGGGATCGGCAAGCTCTCAGCCGAGGAGGCGGTGGACTGGGGGTGGACCGGCCCCTGCCTGCGTGCCTCGGGGGTGCCCTACGACGTGCGCAAGACGAACCCCTACCTGGGGTACGAGACCTACGACTTCAAGGTGCCCATCGCCACCACCGGCGATACCTACGCCCGTTACCTGGTGCGGGTGGAGGAGATCCGCCAGTCCCTGAGGATCGTCGAGCAGGCGCTCAAGCGCCTGGCTCCCGGACCCATCATCACTGACAACCACCACGTCGCCCTCCCCCCGAAGGAGAAGGTGTACACCGAAATGGAGGCCCTCATCTGGCACTTCAAGCTGATCATGGAGGGCATGAAGGTGCCGAAGGGTGAGGTCTACGGCTTCACCGAGGGGGCCAACGGGGAGCTGGGCTTCTACACCATCTCCGACGGCGGTGGCTCCCCCTACCGGCTGCACTGCCGACCGCCGTGCTTTGCCGTCTTCCAGGCCTACCCGCACATGCTGGAGGGGCACATGATCGCCGACTCCATTGCCATTCTGGGGGGCCTCAACATCATCGCCGGGGAGCTGGACCGATGAAAAACTCGGACGTCATGGTCTGTGATCCCAAGCCGCTGCGCTTCTGGCAGCACTTTTATCTGGTGGAGGTGCTGAAAGGGCTGGGGGTGACCCTGCGCCACTTTCTGGGCAACCTCTTTGGACGCAAGTACACCGTCACGGTGGAGTGGCCAGAGGTGAAGCGGGAGTACTCCGACCGTCTGCGCGGCCGACACGTGCTGCTCACCCGGGAGGACGGCTCCCCCCGCTGCGTGGCCTGCTACATGTGCGAGACCGCTTGCCCGGCGGATTGTATCCACATCGAAGCCGAGGAGGACCCCACCTCCACCGTGGAGTGGGAGAAGCGCCCCAAGGTCTTCAACATCGATCTCCTGCGCTGCGTCTTCTGCGGGCTGTGCGTGGACGCCTGCCCCAAGGAGGCCATCATCATGACCCGCCACCACGAGATGGCCTTCACTGGCCGCGAGGAGGCGGTGGCGACCATCGACACGCTGCTGCAGAGGGGCCCCATCGAGAAGATCGACCTGGGGTACCGGCCCTACTACGGGCGCGAGAGCCGGCCCATCACCCTGCCCATCCCGGTGCGCGTCGAGCCGGCGCCAAAGGCGCCCCGCCCCGACCTGGCCGCCACGCATTGATACCCCGTACCAGGTACGGCCTTTCTGGCGATTTTGTGGGGCCTGCCCATGGGGCCGCCCGGGTCACGGAGTCCGTGCCCGTGTCTGTGCCCGCGCCCGTGTCCCTGGCTGCCCGGGCCTCTGGCCCGCCCTCACGGTCGGTGCGGGTTGCCACGCCCGGCCCGGTGACCGTGCCCGTGTCTGTGACGTCCCCTGGGTGCGCGGGCCTCCGGCCCGCTCTCACGGTCGGTGCGATTTGCCTCGGACGGCCCGGTGTCCGTGACCGTGGCCGTGCCCGTGTCCGTATCCGTACCCGTGCCCGTGTCCGTTCCCTGGGTGCGCGGGCCTCTGGCCCGCCCTCACGGTCGGTGCGGGTTGCCACGCCCGGCCCGGTGACCGTGTCCGTGACCGTGTCCGTGTCCGTGTCCGTGTCGGTGTCGGTGTCTCCCGGGCGGCGTGGCCTCGTGGTGTTCTGACTCTGGGGTAGCGCCCGGGGGCGGGCGCCGTCAAGGGCACGCCGCCCTGCGGGCGGTCGCCTTCGGCGCCCCTGTGACAGCGCCCGCTCCCGGGCGCTCAAGCGGGTGGTATGAACACCACTCGGACCACGCCGCCCCCGTCGACCCCGAACCGTTCCCTCACCGCCCACGAGCTGGCCCTCGAGGCCGCCGGCGCCGCCGTCGCCCTGGCGCTCAAGCTGCCAACCCCGCTCAGAAGCCTGGCGGACCAGCTCATCCGCTCCGCCTCCTCGGTGCCCGCCAACCTCGCCGAGGGAGCTGGGCGGGCAGGGCGGGACCGCCTCCATCACTGGCGCATCGCCTACGCCTCGGCGATGGAGGCCGACAGCCACCTGCGGCTGCTGCTGGCGCCTGGGGCGGTGGACGCCGCTGCAGCGCAGCGCGCCCTCGATCTCTTTGACCCCGTGCGGGCGCTGACCTGGAGGCTGATCCACCCGCGACGGTGCCCGTGACCGTGACCGCGTCCGTGACCGTGTCGGTGACCGTGTCCGTGTCCGTGACCGTGTCCGTGCCGGTGACCGCGCCGGTGTTGGCACCGCCGTGCTCTGGTGGGCTGCGTGGGTACAATACAGGAATGGCCGGGAACGATCCGCGACTGCCGCCGCGCCGAGTCGGGGTGGCGGTGAAGTTTTCCAACCCCCACGCCCTGGAGCTGGGCCGCCGGGTGATCGAGGAGTTGTACCGGCGCGGGGCCGAGGCGGTGGTGGACCGTGACTCGGCGGCGCCGTTGGGGGTGGCGCCGGGGCCGGCGCGCGGCGAGCTGGGGCGCCATGCGGACGTGGTCCTGGTGCTGGGCGGCGATGGAACGTTTCTGTCGGTGACTCGGGGCTGCCCGGCCAGCACTCCGGTGGCCGGGGTGAACCTGGGGACACTGGGGTTTCTCACCGAACACGCTCCGGAGGGGACGTTTTCGCTGCTGGACGAGATCTTTGCCGGACGCTGCAGGATCGAGCAACGGCAGCGCCTGAAAGTGCTCGTCCGGCAGGACGGGGCCGAACGGGAGTTGTTAGTACTCAATGACGTGGTGGTGAACAAGTCGTCGCTGGCCCGCATCGTCACCACCATCGCCGAGGTGGACGGCGAGCTGCTCTCCCGTTACCGTGGCGACGGCCTCATCGTGGCCACCCCCTCGGGTTCCACGGCGTACAACCTGTCGGCCGGCGGCCCTATCGTTCACCCGGCGCTGCCGGCGATGCTGATCACTCCCATCTGTTCCCACTCCCTGGGGGTTCGCCCGTTGGTGCTGCCGCCAAGGAGTCGCGTGCGGGTGTGGATCGAGGACTCCGATGCGGAGGTCCACCTCACCCTGGACGGCCAGGTAGGCCTGCCGATGAGCGGATCGATGCGGGTGGAGGTCTCTGCCTCCGATGAACCGTTGTCCCTGATCCGCAACACGGGAAGCACGTTCTTTTCGATCCTGCACCACAAGCTGAAGTGGGGGGAGCGGGAGAGCTGAGGTGGGTCGCAGGCGTCCCCATGTGGCGCGCACGGTCATCGCCCTCGCCGCCCTTGGCCTGGCATGGGTGCTGTTGCTGACGGCGGTCGGCTGGTTCGTGCGTCAGCCAGGGGTGCGGGGGTGGGTGGCGGCGCGGTTGTCGGCGCAGCTGACCGTCGCCCTCCGTCAACCCGTGGATGTGGCCGACCTCGACATCACGCTGTACCCCCCTCGTCTCACGTTGCGGGACGTGCGTCTGGGCGCCATGGCCGACCCCCTGGTACACGTCGGCCTGGTGGAGGTGGGTCTGGGCCGCGTGCTGGTGGCCGAGCGGGAGGTGGTCATCAACCAGCTCCGCCTCAAGGGCGTGCGGGTGCGGGCGGAGAGGCTGCCCAGCTTCGGGACCGGCCAGGGCG
>JABRVY010000028.1:0-2719 GCA_039961755.1 Acidobacteriota bacterium
CGATCACCGCCACCAGCTCCTCAGCGGCCTCGGCGAGGCCCAGGTCCACGGCGTAGAGTTGCTCCAGCTGCTCCTCCTGCACCTTGAAGGCGTCGAAAAGCCCCGCGTAGCCGGCCCCCGCGGCGCGCAGCCGCTGCGCCAGGCCGTCGAGGCGCATCGCCAGGGCGTTGAGTTGCGACACCTTCGGGCCCTCCCGCAGGGTCAATGCAGCGATCCGGGTCGCCACCTGCCGTCGTGCCGCATCGAGGCGATCCGCCACGTGGCGACGGAGAAGTTCGTCCACCTCCCGACGCAGCTCGCGGTCCAGGTACCCCGAGAAGCCCGGGATGCGCGACCCCAGCCGCTCCAGCAGGGAACGCGCCTGTCGTGCTCGATCCACCGCCCCGGTCATCGCCCACCTCCAGCCGTGCCTCAGATGCTAGCTGGTACGAGCCCTGGGCGAAAGAGTTCTCGCTCCCTCTGCCATACTCTCGGCCGTGCTGCTGCTGCTCGGTCTGGGCGGGAACCTCGCCGGGACTCCCGAGGCGCTCCTGGGGGCCATCCATCACCTCGAGCTCCACGCCGAGCTGCGCGCCGTGTCGCGGGTGTGGCGCACCCCGGCGATGGGCCCACCTCAGGGGGAGTACCTCAACGCCGCGGCAGTGGTGGAGGTGCAGACCCACCCTCTGGTGGTCCTGCAGCTGTGCCAGCGGCTCGAAGCCCTGGCGGGACGGGACCGCCGCAGGGAGCAGCGCTGGGGCCCACGGGTGCTGGACCTGGACCTACTGCTGGCGCCGGGGGTGGTTCTCCAGCACCCCGACCTGCTGCTGCCCCACCCCGCTCTGCACCAGCGCGCCTTCGCCCTCGCTCCGGGGTGCGAGGTGGCCGCCGACTGGCAGCACCCCCGCCTGTTCGTCACCCTGGCGGAGCTGCTGCGCAGGGTGGACACCACCGGCTGCTCACCGGTGCAGCTCCCGGGCTGGCCGGGCTAGGGCGCCAGGCGGAGGCGAACATCCACGGCCACGCACCCCCGCCCCTGGTCGAGCACGAACAGAGGGTTGACGTCACACTCGGCCAGCTCGGGAACCGCCGCCGCCAGAGCCCCCAGCCGGGCGGCCGCCTCGGCCAGGGAGGCCACGTCGCCGGCCGGCCGGCCGCGGAACTCGCCCAGCAGCGGCGCGCCCCGCAACGCCTCGATCATCCCGAAAGCCTCCCCCGTCGTCACCGGCACCGGCCGGAAAACCACGTCCTTCCACACCTCCACGGCGACCCCCCCCAGCCCCACCATGAGCAGGGGACCCACCGCCGGATCACGGCTCACCCCCAGGATCACCTCCCGGCCCCCCGGCACCAGCCGTTGCACCACGAAGCCATCGAGCTGCAGCCCCGCCGCCGCCAGGCGATCCGCCATCCCCAGGCCGGCCTGCCGCACCGCCGCCGGCGAGGCGAGGTTCACCTGCACCGCCCCCATCTCACTCTTGTGCACCAGAGCGCTCGCCTCGCCCTTGAGCACCACCGGGAAACCGAGCTCCTCGGCGGCCCGCACCGCCGCCTCGAGGTCCCTGGCGGGCCGCCACGGCGCCACCGGGATGCCGATCTCCTCCAGGACCGCGAAGGCCTCGGCCTGGGGAAGGTAGCCCCAGCGAGCGCGGGCCACCGCCCCATCGAGAGTGGGCGAGGCAACGACGGGAACTTCGCCCCCCCGGTCGTGCCGGCGTTCACCGTGGCGCACCAGCGCCGCCAGGGCGCGCACCCCCCCCTCGGGGTAGCGGTACACCGGCGGCATGCCGGGGATCCGGTGGGCCTGGGGGTAGAACCGGGCCGCGGTCATGAACACCGACACCACCGGTTTGGCGCACCCCCGCGCCTGGGACGCGATGGCCTCCGCCACCTCCAGCGCCGAGCCCTGGGGGGGGGTCACGGCAATGGCCACCGCCGCGTCCACCCCCTCGTCGGCCAGCACCAGCCCCAGCGCCCGCCGATAGTCCTCCGGGCGCGCTGAGGGCAGCATGTCCACGGGATCCGCCACCGACGCTTCGGCCGGCAGGAACGAGCGGATCTCCGCCTGGGTGGCGGCCGTCAGCGGGGCCAGCTCCAGGCCGTGGGTTGCCAGGGCATCGGCCGCCACGATGGCTGGCCCGCCGGCGTTGGTCACCACCGCCACTCGCCTGCCCCGGGGGGCGGGGCAGCTCTGCGCCCCCAGCGCCACCTCGAACATTTCCTCGAGGGTGGTGGCGCGCAGCACGCCGGCCTGGGCGAGGAGGGCATCCACCGCGGTGTCGGCCGCCGCCAGCGCCCCCGTATGGGAGCTGGCGGCGCGTTGTCCGGCGGCGGTACGACCCGCCTTGAGGGCGATCACCGGCATCCGCGCCGTCAGGCGCGAGGCCACCTCGAGGAACCGTCGTGGCTCGTCCAGCGACTCCAGGTACAGCATCACCGCCCGGGTGCGCTCATCGCTCTCCCAGTACTCCAGCACGTCGTTGACGTTGACATCGGCGCTGTTGCCCACCGACACGAACTGGGAAAAGCCCAGACCGGCTTCCGCCGCCGCCTCCAGCACCGCCACCCCCAGCGCCCCCGAGTGCGAGGCAAAGGCGACCGGTCCAGGCAGCGCCGGGGTGGGGGAGAAGGTGGCGTCCAGTCGCACGTCAGGGGCGGTGTTGATCACCCCCATGCAGTTGGGCCCCACCATGCGCACCCCGCTCGCGCGCAGCCGGGACACCAGCTCCCGCTCCAGAGC
>JABRVY010000029.1:0-15143 GCA_039961755.1 Acidobacteriota bacterium
GACCCCGACCCGGACGCCGACCCGCACCCCCACGGCCACAGCAACCCCCACGCCCGCCGGCACGCCGTTCTCGGGGCGGCGGGTGCATCGGGTACTTCGCCGTGATTGAGGGTACCTGGTATCGCCTTGTTAGCGTTCCTCAAGAGGCTGTCGCTGGGACCGGAGGAACCCCGGAGGCTGCGGCGCCAGCTCCCCGAGGAAGCGCGACGGGCCCCTCCCTCAGTCAGAGGAGAGGCAACAAGGGTAGCTTCAACCTCCTCGAGGGCGGGGCCCCGTCGGTCGAGGGAACAACCGACGCCCATCCGGGCGCGATGAGAGGCAAGGAGGAACGAGGCGACGGCGAGCGTGACCCCTGCCGGAAACGACACTTCCGGCAGAGAAAAAAGAACTTACCTGCTAGCTATGCCCTCTCTATCGCAAGGTCCAGACGAGCTTCCCGTCGCGCGAGACGAGCCAGTACACGTTGTTGTGGTACGAGACCAGCCAGCGGCCGTCGAGGGTACCGTGGAAGACGTTGACCTTCTCGTCCTTGCCGCCCAGCTGAAGGGTCCACTTGATGTCGCCGTTGTCGGCCTTGAGAAGGTAGAGGGCGCCATCGTCGCACCCCACCAGGATGCCCTCCTCCACCACCCTGGCGAAGTTGGCCTCGCGGGGGAAGCGGCGCTCCCAGGCCACCGCGCCGCTCTCGAGGTCGACGCCGTACACCACCTGATCGGAGTTCTTCACCCCCTTGCGGTCCAGCTGCAGGGGCACAATATCGGCGGCCATCGCCGCGCTCGCAAGGAGCGCACACACCAGCAACACACTCGAGACTCTTCTCATGGGGCTTCTCCTTTCGGCACGCATTCTAGCGCCGGGGAAACCAGGGAATGAAGACCGGGGTGCGCCGCTGGTACTCCCGGTACCCGGGGACCCGCTCGGCCAGGGCGCGCTCCAGCATGGGCACGCCGGAGACGAAGAGGAGGAGGAGCGTGATGGTCGCCGGAGAGATGACCGTCCACCAGGAGCCAGGCACCGACAGGGCCAGCAGCCAGATACCCCACCACTGGAGCGCTTCGCCGAAGTAGTTGGGGTGCCGAGAGTACCGCCACAAGCCCCGGTCCAGCAGGTGGCCGCGAGTGGCCGGGTTGCGACCGTGGCGCAGCAGCTGCGAGTCAGAGATGGCCTCCCACAGGAGCCCCTTGAGCCACACCACGGCGCCGGTGGCGTCCAGCCAGGTGAGGCCAGGGGGGGTGGCCAGGTTGATGCGCATCACGCCCAGGGCCACCAGGTACAGGAGCGCCCCCTGCAGGAGGAACACCTGCAGGTAGGACCGCCACACGAAGGAGCGTCCCCACTGCTGCCGCCAGGCGGCGTAGCGGAAGTCCTCGCCGCGGCCGCGGTTGCGGGCCGCCACGTGGAGTGCGAGCCGCACTCCCCAGGCCAGCACCAACCCGGTGGCCAGCAGGGAGCGGGGGTGCACCTCACCCCGCAGCAGCAGCGCCCCCCCGGCGAGCAGGACGAAGCCGCCCCCCCAGGCAATGTCGGCCAGGGAGTTGTCCCGCCGCGCCAGGGCCACGAGGAACCAGAGGGTCATGTAGGTCCAGAGAACGAGGGCGAGGGTCGTCATCACCAACTCAACGATCGGTTGCCGTCGTCATTCCTCGAACGCCCGGTGCCCGTGCCAGCGACCGTGTCCGTGATCGCGTCCGTGGCGGTTGGCGGCAGGTCCGGATTTGGGCTTGGTGAAGCGTGGGAACTGTCAGGGAGCGGGTGATATCGGCGCGGCGTTCGGGGAGATCTGGTGGCAAGTTACCGGGGGGAGAGTTATCTGCCGAGGGCGCTCAACACCGTGTTCTCTTCAGATACGTCGACTCTGGGTGAGGGAGAGGAGAGTCACACCGTTTCATTGACCCACGACGGTGGTCTGACGTGCCCGCACGACCACAGGGCGAGGAGGGGTATCGCCCAGAGTGAGGCTATAGGTCCCGGCGGGCAAGCCAGGAATACGACAGGGTGTGACCCAGCGCGACCCAGTGGCCCCGACGAGGAGATGCAGCGGGACTCCACTGGGGTGAGTGAGGGCGACGGGGGCACCCCGGGGTTGGAGGATTTCCAGGGTGCCGCCGTTGGCGGCAAAGGCGAGGGCGCAGGGCCCCGAGGCGGAGCAAGATGAGGCGACAAATCCCAAGTCGGCACGGTAGGCTGCTGCGGCCAGGAGCTGGTGGCCGCCTGGCCTGGCGATTCCCGTGCTGTCGCTGTACGCCAGTCGCCATCCGGCCGGCGTCAGCGCCAGCACCGCCGCCCCAGTCACGGGCTGACCCATCCCGTCTGTTACCTGAATTGTCTCAGGGGGAGACTCGGAATCGACCAGGATCCGTACCTCGGTGAGCTCCCCCGAACGGCAGGAGAACTCGACCTGGCCCGATCCGCTCGAGGTGCGAGCGAGTGCCTGGTACCTGTCCGGGGCCAGTCCGGCCATGGTGAAACGGCCATTCTGAAAAGAGGTCGAGCCCACCAAGGTGGTACCGGCAAGGATCTGGACCGTCCCTTCCGTTTGAGGTTGGCCTCGCGTGTCCAGCACTTCTCCGACCACGCGGCCAGTTGGGAAGTCCAGTACCACGTTCGTCGTCGCCTTCGCAGCGACGGTGATGGTGCGGTGGGGAGAAACGCCCCATGGACCCCGTACGGTCGCCCGGTACTCCCCTGGTGGGACTGCCGCGAACGAAAACTTTCCCTCGCTGTCCAGCGCCGTACTGAGTTCTTCCGGAGTACTGCCCAACGCGATCTGAGAGCTCGGGCGGGCCAGGCCAGGTGCGCCGCGGGAGAGGAGCACCGCCGGAGGGGCGGGGGAACCGTACTTGCGCAGCTCCAGCACCCCTTCACGGGCCGGACGGCCGTCCCACCGAACGACGCCTTCCAACCGCCCCTCCTCCAAGGCGATCTCGATCACAGTCAAGCGCTCTTTCGGAGAGACGGCCACTGCTCGGGTGGCGCGGAGAATCGAGCCGGAGCGTAGCTGAAGGGTCAGATCATCGGCGGGCACGGAGGAGAAATGAGCCCGCCCCTCGGTCATGGCTTCTTCGAGAAACGCCCAATCGTTCCCTTCCCCTCCAAGGAGTAGCACGGCCCGGTTTCCGCACCGCTGGGCAGGGGTACAGCGCACGACGAGGGCGAGGTCCTGGTCGAGGGCAATGGTTCCGACATCGACTGGCGCTTCCTCCTGCCAGCGCACCAGAACTTCCCGAATCAGCCGAGGCGCAAACCCCGGAGCCTCCACGAGCACAGGGTGCCCTCCGGGAGGGACCCCCCGGAGTTCGAAAATGCCCCCTTCCCCGCTCAGGGTCTCGACGAAATCTCCCCGAGCGGCGCTCAGACGCGGCCCGAACTGATGGGGGCGCGGCAGGCGAACCCGCGCGTTGGCGATCCCCTCACCCGTCCCCCGGGCCGCCACCCTGCCAGTCACGGTCGCTCCCTGTTCGAGTACGACCGTCCCGAACTCCCAGGTCTCGCCGGCTCGCAGCTCGTGCTGCGGAAGGCGAAGCGGCACAGCGCCGTCTGCGCGGAGCTCCACTTCAAGTTTCCCCGCGGGCAAGTCGCCGACCTCGACACGGCCAGATCCTGGCAGCGCCTCTAGCCGGGAGGAGCCGTCGGGCCACTCCAGAACGATGGTGCCTCCAACCGGCGCCGCGCCGTCGGCGAGCACAACGTTGCCGGCGAGGCGGGCCGCCGGAGTGAGCACGACGTTGACCTCTACCGGGTCCTGGGCCGGGACGATCGCGCGGCCCTCCAGGAATCCGTCGGCACTGATGCCGAGGGCCACGGCTTCATTGGTGGGCAGCGCCAGCGATCGCGCTTCTCCTGCGGCGTCGGTAGTGCCCAGGCGAAGGCGAGACGGTGGGAGGAAGATCTCTGCGCCTGCAACAGGCCCACCTGCGGCCGAACGCACCGTTACTACCCCCGGGCGTCCGCGGTCCAGTTGCACATTGAAAGTGATGGCTGGCGGGGTGGCCAGCAGGGCGAGACTGCGCGGCACCCACCCGCTCTTGGCCACCGCCAGTGTTATCGGGCCCACCGGCAGACCCGGGAGAGCGCACGAGCCGTCGTCGGCGGTGACGCAGCGCCTCGGGACCGCCCGCGGGGCACCGGGAACGGGCAGCAGGGTGGACACCTCGACTCCGGCGACGGGCTGCCGCTCGCCGTCGGCCACATGAACCTCGACTCTGACCGCCGGTGGGGGTGTCAACAAGGTCTTCCGGGAAACGGCGACGGCGAAGGGGGGAGACTCGTGGCCCCACGACAAGGCCGTACCGTCGAGACCTGCGGGCACCCACACAGGGAGACGGTCGTTGGGGGGAATCACCCAAACCCCCCACAGCCGTTCCCCGTGCGACCACCACTCCACCCGTGTCCATCCCGCACTCGGAGAGCTGAACTCCACTTCTGTACCGGGGCTCGCGGTGATGCGGTGGTGGCCGGCGGCCAGCTCCCGCCAGGGAGATGCCCAGGCGGGGCCGGCCACTCGCACCCACAGCCGCTCGCCCGTTGGCGTCGGGAGCTGCACCGTTCCATCGGAGGAAGTGACGGCAACAGGAAGGAGGTTTTCCGGCACCTCCCGACGCATCGCTCGAGGACTCCACCGCAACTGGACGCCCGGGAGGGGTTCACCGGCCGGGTTGACCGCAGCGATCGTAACGGCGTCACCCTGGCATGGCAGCGCCGTAGCCGCCTCGGTCATGCGAATCGGCGGGCACTGGGTTGACCAGTGCCAGCGCGCCACGGCAGCAGGGTGTTGGGGGGCCGTGGGAGCCCCCAGAGAATCCACCCAGAGGTCATGCTCCTGTGCCCCGACCGCAGAGGCGATCATCAATAATGGAGCGACGGCGACCATTGCAGTATGACAAGAACGTTACTGCTCGTTCGAATCTTGCGGGTGCGGTCCGCGGGCGTCACGGCTTCACTCCACACGCAAGCCAGACGCGCCCCCCGCCCGTGACAACGGAGGTGCGCGGCAAAATCTGACGTGGCGACGGGAAGCGTATACCTTCTCATGACTCCCGTGTCATTCAGGACCCACAACTCCCAGTGAACCCCGGTCCTTCGTCCGAAGCGTACCACCGCGGCAAGCCCCTCTGGAGTACGGACGAGGTCATCGGGGTACGGTGTGGCCAGGACGGCCTGATATCGGGTAACCCAATCTTCCCCCAACGGCCCGGCCAGGAGCTGGAACACCCTTTCGCCCAGAGTCAGCCGCGAAAGACCGGGCGCGAGCGTCGGCAAGGGGGTGCCGTCCCAGCCAAAGCGATGCACGCCGGCAGCGGTGGTGAGGAGCGCTGCTACCCCGTCGGCGTCCACGTGGAGGTGCCCAGTGTAAAGGCCCTGTGTGGCATGAAACGCGCTCACCTTCTCCGCCGGCAGCAACAGGAGGGGGCTCAGCAGGGAAAAATCAGGCGAGAGGGGGCCCCACCACACGGCCCCGGCAGCGGGGTTGTCGGGACGGCCTGGGCCCTGCGACGGGAATCCAAGGATGACGAGAGTGTTGCCAAAGACCGCGACGTCGGCGACGGTGAAATCAAAGTTCCGGCGGGCAAACACGCGGCGGTCATCGCCCAGTCGCCAGGCATACTGTTCTCCCCCCAGGGAGGGAGAGCTGGCCACCCCAAGCTTGCCGTCAGTGGCGACCGAGGCGACAAAGTGGACGCCCTCAGGTGCCGGAAGGGGCGGAACCGGGCAGGTGAGAAAGCCCTGGCGCAAGGAATAGCGGCACACGCCCAAGCCGCCTGCGAGCAGGAGCGTGTCGTCGTCCACCCAGGCAACGTTCTGCAAGGTGCTCCGCTCGTCAACCACCACGACTTGTCGGAATGCCTCCCGCCAGCCGCTGCCTGGGGCGGCGGCCGCAGCAAATGGCAAGAGAAGGGCCATGGCAATTGTCAGGCCACCGGCGCCAACCACGGCCATGGGACTCAAGTGACGTGCCGCGAATGACTTCCCTTGCACTTTCCTCCCCCGCGCCTGTCCGGGCGGGTACCCCGCCCGGACAGGGAGCTCACCTTCAGGGCACGACGACGACCTCGTAGCAGTGAATACAACCGTCCCCACTTCCGCCGCAGTAAGAGGGCTGCCCGGGGCCAGGGTCGACTATGGTGGCGTCCGGGTAGGCAAAGCACCGAATGAGGGCGTCCGCGCCTGGCGCGGCGATGGCCAGGACGATCGCCGCGACCACCAATCCAAGAGTTCTTCTTCTCATAGCAAACCTCCTTCCCGTTGTTTCCCTCAGGCCCGAGGCAATCTCTCGGGTGATTATCTCTCTCTCTCTCTCTCTCGTCAAGCACCCGTGATAGTTCTGTGTCAATGCTCGTCTTCGAAGGACCACCATGGGTGGTTCCTTGGAGAGGAGGAGTCTCGGGACTGCTCGTCCGGCTCTCGACCCGGCCGTCCGGCGTACCAGACGTTGGAGCGGCTGTGGGAGGGCCTCATGGAGTTGCGGGGTGGGTGGGTCATCGACGTTGATGTCGCGAGCCTTTTCGACCCGCTCGATCATCGCTGCCTGGGGAAGTTTCTCGAGCAGGGGGTGGGTGATGGTTTGGTCCGAGGAGCGATTGACGACTGGTTGGTAGCAGGCGTGATGAGCGATCGGCACGCGAGCCGCTCGACCACCGGGACCCCGCAGGGGGGGTGATCTCGCCGCTGTTGGCGAACATCGAGCTACGGGGTCCTGGCCTGCGGTTCGAGGGTGCCGTGCGGCCCCGGCCGCAGGGAGTGGCGTTCCTGGTGTGCTGCGCGGACGATGCCGTGCTGGTGTTTGCCGAGCGGCGGGGCGCCGAGGGTGCGCTGATCGCCCTGCCCGAGCGGCTGGTGAAATGGGGCTTGGACCTGCATGGGGAGAAGAACCGGCTGGTATTGTTTGGTCGGCCCCGGAGGCGACCGGGAGGGCGAGAGGCTATCGGGCCACCGCCCGGGACCTCCAACCTTCTGGGGTTCATCGATTACTGGGGGGCGACGCGGAAGGGGGCTGGGTGGTCAAGCGGCAGACCGAGGCGGGGAGAATCCGGCGAGCCGTGCCCGCGGTCCAGGCACAACCGCCATGCGGAAGGCTCGGTCGATCGCCGTTTGGTGTTCGCCATCCTCCGGGGAGCACTCTCGCTACTACGGGATTACGGGGAACAGCTATGTCCCCGGTGCCTTCCGGCAGCGTGGGCAGGGCATCTGGCGGTATTGGCTGACCCGTCGGTGCCACAAGCCGAGGATTTCATGGGCTCGGTTCCCGCGCCCCCTCCAACGGTACCCGCTGCCACCCGCGCAGCTGGCGCATTCCCACGTCCCCGCCGCAGCGGGCCCGTGACCCCGGAAACGCCGGATGCCGAACATCGGCCCGTCCGGATCTGTGGGGAGTCGAAGCCTGTGGGGATGTCGCGGTTGGTCTACTTAGTCACCCCCGGAAAACCTGTGGAAACGGACAAAGCCGCACCCGCAGACACGGGCACGGTCACGGCCTCCGTCAGTGGCACTGACCGTGCCGGTGGCCGTGTCCGTGCCGGTGGCCGTGTCCGTGACGGTGGCCGTGACCGTGACGGTGTCCGTGACCGTGGATTGTTGGCGGGGGCCACGTGTTGGGCATGGCTTGGGTATGATGGCTGCAGCGCCGGCCTGACGGGCGGCGCGGTGAGCGGAGGTGGCCATGCCCGAGCTGACCCCCCAGATGACCTTGTTGCTGCTGGCCATCAGCGCCGTTCTGCTGGTCATGCTGGTGGTTTCGATCCTGCTGCGGCCGCGAGTGTTCACCCAGTACCTGGAGCACATGAGCGGCATCAAGCTGTCCGCCCGCGAGGTGGCGCGGGTGTACAAGAAGCGTGGCAAGGCCGGCGTGCGGGAGCTTTTTTTGGAACTCATCATCCACACGGACCTGAAGGAGAGCCCGCGCATCACCCCCGACACCCCCCCCGACCGGGAACTGGTACTGCCCGAGGAGCGGCTGTGACCACCTCCCGACGCCTGGAAGCGCTGCGACGGCGTGGGGTCGGCTTTGTGGCCGGGGTGCCATGCTCGTACCTCAAGAGGTTCTTTGCCGCCTGCGCCGAGCTGCCCCCCACGGCCTTCCTCCCGGCGGTGCGGGAGGACCACGCGGTGGCAGCCTGCGCCGGGGCGTGGCTGGGCGGCGTTCAACCCCTGGCGGCGATGCAGAACTCCGGGCTGGGGTATTGCCTGGAGGTGCTCACCTCGCTGCACCTCATGTACCGGCTGCCGCTGCCCATGCTGGTGACCGACCGCGGGGACGAGGCAGACTTCGAGGAGCACCGCATCCTGGGCCAGCGCACCCGCGCCCTGCTGGATCTCTTTGCGATCCCCTGGCGCGAGGCGCAGCTGGGTAGCGAGGACGACGAGGCAGAGTGGCTGGTCGCCACGAGCCGCGCCCGGGAGCGGCCAGCGGTGCTGCTGCTGGGGCGGGGGAGGGACTCGTGACCAGGGCCGAGGTCATCGCTGGCGTGCTGGCGCGCCTGACGGACGACGATGTGGTGGTGGCGGCGGACGGCGCCATTGCCCGGGAGGCGTACCGGGCGCTGGACCGGCCGCGCACCTTTTACATGCTGGGCTCCATGGGGCAGGTGGCGTCGATCGCGCTGGGGCTGGCCATGACTCGCCTGGAGCGGGTGGTGGCCCTGGACGGGGACGGCAACCTCTTGATGGGGTTCGGCGGCCTGGCGCTGGTGGGGGGGCTGAAGCCGGCCAACTTCTACCACCTGGTGCTGGACAACGGCGCCTACGCCACCACCGGCGGGCAGCCCGCGCTGTCCCAACGGGTGGACCTGGCGGGGGTGGCCGCCGCGGCCGGGTACCGCTGGGCACGCCGCTGTCACGCTCCCCAACCCGATGCCACGGCGCTGGAGCAGTGGCTGGCTGCGCCCGGTCCGGCGTTCCTCGACGTGGTCATCGATGCCGACGACCCCCATCCCGCCCCGCGCATCCCCATGACGCCGGAAGAAATGGCGCGGCGTTTCCAGCGTTCCCTGCAGTGAGGGGGACCGACACGTGGTGTGGAAGGGGTTGGGAGTGGCGATGTTGGCGCTGGCCAGCAGTGCCTGTGTGAGCCTGACACCGTACCAGCGGGTGCGGCAGGAGGTTCCCCCCGAGCGGTTCGTCCGCGTCGGGGGTCAGTGGGTGCACGTGGAGCAGTGGGGCAGCGGGGAGCCAGTGGTGCTGCTGCACGGCTTCGGGGGATCCACCTACTCTTGGCGCCTGGCCGGGCCGGAACTGGGCCGTCAGTACCGGGCCATCGCCATTGACCTCAACGGCTTCGGCTGGACAGAGCGGCTCCGGGAGCCGGAGGCCTACACCCTGCAGGGGCAGGCGCGCCTGGTGCTGGGGGTGCTGGACGCCCTGGGGATCGAGCGGGTCCACCTGGCGGGGCACTCCTACGGGGGAGGGTTGGCCCTGTGGCTGGCCTCCGCCCACCCCGAGCGAGTGGCCTCCCTCATCCTGGTGGACTCGACGCTGCCCACCTACTCCACCCAGCGGCGGCGGGCGTGGGCGGGGCTGCGCCCGGTGGTGGCGCTGGGGTTGCGCACCGTGCTCCTGCGGGAGGCCTTCATCCGCCGGGGCCTGAAGCGCTCCGTCTACGACCAGAGCCTCATCACCGACGAGGTGGTGCGGGAGTACCTGAGGCGCCTCAGGGTGGAAGGCGCCACTGACGCCTACCGGGGCCTGACGGCGCGGGTCAAGACCCCCCCGCCGGTGGTGGACCTCACCGCCATCCGGCAGCCCACTCTGATCATCTGGGGGCTGCAGGACGCCCTGCTGGCCTCCGCCTACGGCTCCCGGGCGGCCGAGAAGATCCCCGGCGCCACCTTCGTGGGCATCGACCGCTGCGGCCACCTGCCCATGGAGGAGCGTCCCGAGGAGTTCCTCGCCGCCCTGCGCGGTTTCCTGGCCCGACACCCCCTCGCCGCGGGGGCGCCGTAGCTGCCCCTAGCGTTCGAACATCTCCTCCACCGGGACGATGCGGATGTCCTCCCGACGGATGCGCAGGGGGTAGCGGGCGATGATCTCGTCCTCGGCCAGCACCTCCGGCGATTTGGGGGTGGCGTAGGTGATGGGGCTTGCCGCCTCGTTGGCCAGCGCCTCGGCGAGGGCGGCGGCGTTCTCGGTGACGATGGCGATGACCATGGAGTCGGGGCGCAGGTGCCGGCGCACGGAGGCGTTCACCCGGGCGAGGGTCACCTCCGCCATGGCCTGGCGGAAGCGGGCGAGGTGCCCGGGAGGGGCGATGCCGTAGAAACGGTCGTCCACCGCGTAGCCCAGGCGGGTGGCGGTGGTGTCGGCAAAGTGGAGGGAGTACTTGGAGAGGAACTCACGGGTGAGGGTGAAGGAGCTCTCATCCAGCCCCTCGCTGGCCAGCCGCTCCACCTCCCGCACCGCGGCGCGCAGGGCAAAGTGGGCGACGTCGTTGGGCACGGGCCGGATCCACACCTCGAAGAGCTGCTGGCGGCGGGGCACGTTGGGGGGAGGCATGGTGCGCAGGCCCCCCTCGGGGAAGTGCTCCAGGTAGGAGTAATCGCCGTAGTTCAACCCCCGCGCCTCGCGGATCACCTGATAGAGGTGCGAAGAAGAGTTGCGGTGCTCCCCCAGCCAGGAGTTGGCCACCCACAGGGGGTAGAAGGCCTCCTCGCCCCGGCGCACGGCGAGGGGGAAGCCGAAGGAGATGGCGGTGGCGGGGCCGGCCTTCTCCACGATCACCACGCGCCGGCCCTCGAGCTGCGGCCGGGGGGCGGGAGGCAGCGCCGGCCGGCCCGGCGGCAGGGCAGCCAGCTCCCGCTGCAGGCGGGCCACCAGGGCGGGGTCGAAGCCGCCGCCCACCCCCAGCACGGCCGTGTCCCGGGTGTAGTGGGCGCGGTGAAAGCGGCGCACGTCCTCCGGGGTGATGGCTTTCAGGCCGGCCACGGTGCCCTCGGGGAGGTGGCCGTAGGGGGTGCCGGCGAAGAGCTCGGCGTACAGGGCCGCCTTGCCCAGCTCCTCGTCGGAGCTATAGCGCAGGGTGCGGGTGAGGTAGCTCTCGGTGCGCTGGCGCAGGCGCTCGAAGTCCTCGGCCGTGAAGGCGGGCCGCAGCACCGCATCCAGGAGCAGGCCCGCAAAGGCGTCCACGTGATCCCGGTGGACCCGGCCGGTGAAGGTGACCTGCTCCACGTCCACCCGCACCTCGTACCCGGCCGCCATGGGGTAGAGCTGCTCCAGGATGGCCGCGTAGGAGTTGCGGGTGGTGGCCCCCTCGGCCATCAGGGCGGCGGTGAGGTGGGCGAGCCCCTCCTTGCCGGGAGGGTCCATCTGGGAGCCGGCCGGAAACGAGATACTGAAGGATACGGTGGGGTCCTCCGGGACCGGCAGCAGCACCGGGGGTTGCGCCAGGGCTGCCGGAGGGGGCGACGGGCGGGTGGCGGTGCAGGCGATCGCCAGCAGGGGGAGAGCTGCGAGGGCCAGGTAGCGCATCACGACCTCCCCGTGAGGACCGCCACGGTGCTGCGCTCCGGCCGCAGCAGGGCTCGCGCGGCGGCCTGCACGTCTCCCGGTGTGAGGGATGCCAAGGTGGCGAACAGGGTGTCCACCGCCTCCGCCCCGCCGCTCAGGGCGATCATGGGGGCCAGCGCTCCGGCCACCGCGTCGGGGGTCTCCAGGGACATGAGGAAGGAGTATCGCAGCCTCTTCTTCACCCCCTCCAGACGCTCCACCGGCACCGGCCCGGCTGCCAGGGTACTGACGGCCGCGGTGACACTCGCCTCCACGTCGGCGAGCTCTCCTTCGTCGGCCACCATAGCAATCACCCCCCACAGTCCGGGATCGCGGCTGGGCTGGAAGGCCGGGAGGAGGCGCTGCACCGTGCGGCGCTCCAGCACCAGCTCTCGGTACAGGGGCGACGCGTCGCCCGCCAGGAGCTCCCCCAGCACCAGCCCGGCGGCCACCCGGGGGTCGGCCGGGTCGAAGGCGGGGGACTTCCACATGATGGCCAGGAGGGGGAGCGTGCGCCCCTCGTAGGGCATCTCCACCCGCCGGGGGGCGGTCTGCTCCGGCTCCACCGGCACCTGGGGGGCCTGGTAGCCGGGCTTCCAGGCGCCGTAGTGCCGCCGCACCAGCTCGAGGGCGGCGGCGGGGTCGAAGTCCCCGGCGATCACGATGACCACGTTGTCCGGCCGGTAGTAGCGGGCGAAGAAGCGGCGGGAGTAGTCCAGCATGGTGGGCATGGCGGCGATGTCCGCCTCGAACCCCATGGTGGTGTGCTTGTAGGTGTGGGCGTCGAAGGCGGTGGCCCGCAGCGCCTCCTCCAGCACCTCGAAGGGGTTGGTGCGCCCCTTGCGGTACTCCCCGTACACCGCCCCGGCCTCGGTCTGAAAGTCCTGCTCGCTGTAGGCCAGGTTCTGAAAACGGTCGGCCTCCAGCTCCATCACCCGGGGCAGGTCTTCGGCAGCAAAAGTCAGGTGGTAGCAGGTGTAGTCGTCGGTGGTGTAGGCGTTGGCGTTGGCCCCCATGGCGGTGATCAGCCGGTCGTACTCCCCGGCGGGGAAGCGCTCGGTACCGCGGAACATCATGTGCTCGAAGAAATGGGCGAACCCGGTGTGGCCCGGCTCCACCTCGTCCCGGCTGCCGGTGCGCACCACCGAGTAGTAGGCCACCAGACCCCCGGCTGGCATGGGCACAAGAATGACCTTCAGGCCGTTGGCCAGGGTGTGGGTTTCGAAGCGGTACGGGAACACCGCGGCCGAGGCTGCGGCGCAGCCTGCCAGCACCGTCACCGCCACCGCAAGCTTCACCTGCATGGATTTCCTCCCCGCCGCGGCGACCCCCGCCGGGCACTGCAAGCATAGCGCGGTCAACGGCGGGAGGTGGGGGGGAGTCGGCGTCGCGTTGCCGGGGTGCCAAGGAATCGGGACTCTCGTTGTATGGTTGTGACCGGCGAACGGCCCGGAGGGCGACAACCCCCCGGGCCCGTCAGGGAGGGCCAGTCGATGAGCTGGTCGTTGCGCATCGCCAGGGTTTTCGACATCGACATCAAAGTGCACCTGACGTTCGTGTTCATCCTGGTGCTGGGGGCGTTACAGTGGGGACGGCCCCACGGTCCCCAGGGCGCAGTGTTCGGGGTCCTGCTCATGCTGGGGCTCTTTACCTGCGTGACCTTGCACGAGCTGGGCCATTCGGTGATGGCGCAGCGCTTCGGCGTGCCGGTACGGGAGATCGTGCTGCTGCCGCTGGGGGGGGTGGCCGTACTCGGCAAGAACCCCGACAAGCCCCTGCACGAGCTGCTCATCGCCGCCGCCGGGCCGGCCGTCAACGTGCTGATCGCCGCCCTGCTGATCCCGGTCACCGGCTGGGTCACCGCCGCCGCCGGCATGGATCCGAGAGACCTCGCGTCGCTGTTCGGCACGCCCTCGCTCGCCACCTTCCTGCTATGGATGCTCAAGGCCAACGTGGCGCTGGTGCTGTTCAACCTGCTGCCCGCCTTCCCCCTGGACGGGGGGCGCATCCTGCGCGCCCTCTTGGCCATGCGCACCGGTTACGCCCGCGCCACCCGTCTGGCGGCCGGCATCGGGCAGGTGGCCGCCGTGGCGCTGGGAATTCTGGGGGTGATGAGCGGCAATTTGCTACTGGTGCTGGTGGCGGTGTTCATCTTCTTCGGGGCGGGGATGGAAAGCGCCCACGCTCAGGCCAAGAGCGTGCTGTCCTCCCTGCGCATCGGCGAGGCCTACAACAAGCACGCCATCACTCTCTCCCCCTCCGACCGAGCCAGCCGGGTGGTGGATTACATCCTCACCTCCTACCAGCCCGACTTTGCGGTGCTGCACGGCGGCCGCCTGCTGGGGGTGGTGACCCGGGAAGTCCTCCTGAAGAGCCTCGCCACCGAGCCCGAGGACGTGTACGTGACCGCCATCATGGAGCGGGATGTGCTGCGGGTACCGCCGCAGCTGGGGGTGGACGAGGTGCTGGAGCGCATGGGGGAGGCGGGCGCCCGGGTGGCGGCGGTACAGGACGGAGACCGCTTCCTGGGCCTGGTGAGCCGGGAGGACCTGGCCGAGGCCCTGACGGTGGTGTCGTTCCTGCAGCGCCAGCGGCTGCTGGCGGCCCGGCAGGCAGCGTGAAGCTCAGCGCCTTCGGCCCGCGGCGCGCAGGAGGGGTCGCGACACAATCTTGACGCGGGACGGGGCGGTGGGACAATTTCTACGGAGGGGCAGGGCCTCACCAGAGGAGGTGGAATCATGGCTGGCACGCACCTCTCATGGGCGAGAATCGGGTTGGTAACTGCGGTGGTGGTGGCGGTGGCGGCGGGAGCGCTGCTGCTGTCGGGGCCTCGGCGGTCGGAGGCCCAGGGGCAGGTGGCGGTGGCGTCCACTGAAACGGTTTACTTCATCCCGGCAGCGGCGCAGCTGGCCGGGGCGGCGGGCACCAACTGGCGCACCGACGTGGAGATCGTCAACCCGGGTACAACCCAGGCGGCCTTCACGGTGGCGCTGCTCAAGCACGAGACGGACAATGCAGCGCCCGAAACCCGCAGCTTCACCCTGGAGGGGGGTCGGGCGGTGCGGTACAGCAACGTCTTGTCCTCGGTGTTCGGCTTTACCGGCAAGGCCAGCCTGCGCCTGACGGTGACCTCGGGCTCGGTGCTGGCCTCGGCGCGGACCTACAACGTGATGGTGGCGGGCAACCCCTTGAACCTCCCGGCGGGAGCCACCTTCGGGCAGTTTGTCCCGTCGTTCCTGGACACCCAGGCCATCAACCCCGGGGAGGGGGCGTTCCTGATCCAGCTCACCCACACCCCCAACCCCTTCACCAACCAGAAGGAGGGGTTCCGCACCAACCTGGGGTATGTGAACACCACCGCCACTCCCGTCAACCTCATCGTGGACCTGTACCGCGCCGACGGGGTGCGGCTGGGCAGCTTCAACGACTCCCTGCCGGCCTTCGGCTACAAGCAGGTGGACAAGGTGTTCGAGCGGGTGACCACCCAGGCGGTGGCGGACGGCTATGCGGTGGTGCGCACCACCACCACCGGGGGCAAGTTCATCGCCTACGCCTCGGTGGTGGACAACGTGGTGGGGGACCCCATCTTCGTGGCCCACCGGCGGGTGACGGGGTACACCCCGCCGGTGGGCCACGAAGATGGGGTCCCCCACCACGTTGTCCACCAC
>JABRVY010000030.1:0-3935 GCA_039961755.1 Acidobacteriota bacterium
CGCCCAGCAGGAGCCGACCAGCAAGGGCGGCGAATACCGGTGCCAGCGCCATGAGGACGGAGGCCAGGCGGGCCCCCAGGCGGCGGAGGGCGGCGAAGAAGGCCAGATCGCCAGCCAGCAGGCCCAGCACCGCCGAGGCAGCCAGGTAAACCCAGCGCGGCGGCGTGAGGGAGGCCAGCGGGTGATGTGCGGCGAGCAGGGCCATCGACAGGAGGGCGAAGGCCACCGGCAAGCGCAGCAAGTTGACGCGCAAGGCGCCGATGCGCCGGGCGGCCTCGGCGAACACCAGGCTGGTGACCGCCCAGCAGGTGGCGGTGGCCAGGGCGGCGAGTTCGCCCTTCGGCATGGCGAGCTAGGATACGCCAGGAAGCCGGCGGCAGGCCGCGGTCGCTCGCGGCGGTGCTCTCGCCGGCGTTCCCGGGAGGGATCATGCAGCGGCAGTGGCACCACACCACCATCTGCGCGGTGCGCCGCGACGGCATCACGGCGATGGCCTGCGATGGTCAGGTCACCTTCGGCACCTCGGTGCTCAAGCAGCGCGCCAGCAAGCTGCGGCGACTGGGCGGCGGCGCTGTGCTTGTCGGCTTCGCCGGCTCGGTGGCCGACGCTCTGGCGCTGTTCACTCGTTTCGAGGCGCGCATCGAGGAGTGGCCGGGCAACCTGGAGCGGGCCGCCGTGGAGCTGGCCAAGGAGTGGCGCACCGACCGGGCCCTGCGCCACCTGGAGGCGATGATGCTGGCCGCCGACCGGGAGAAACTGTTGCTGCTGTCCGGCTCGGGGGAGGTGCTGGCCCCCGACGACGGTGTGCTGGCCATCGGCTCCGGCGGGCCTGTGGCGCTGGCAGCGGCGCGGGCGCTGCTCGCCCACACCACTCTTCCCGCTCCCGAGGTGGCCCGGGAGGCGTTGCGCATCGCCGCCGACATCGACCTCTACACCAACCACCAGATCACCCTTGAGGTTCTCCCGTGACCGCCCCGTTCCTCACACCCGCGGAGATCGTCGCCGAGCTGGACCGCTTCATCGTCGGCCAGGCCGAGGCCAAGCGTGCGGTCGCTCTTGCCTTGCGCAACCGCTGGCGCCGGCAACAGTTGCCCGAGGAGGAGCGGCGCGAAATCATGCCTGCCAACATCATCCTCATCGGCCCGACGGGGGTCGGCAAGACGGAAATCGCCCGGCGTCTGGCTCGCCTGGCGCGGGCCCCCTTCGTCAAGGTGGAGGCCTCCAAGTTCACCGAGGTGGGGTACGTGGGGCGGGATGTGGAGTCCATCGTGCGCGATCTGGTGGACGCCGCCATCGCCATGGTGCGACAGGAGCGCAGCGAGGGGGTGCGGGTCGCGGCCCAGCGGGCCGCCGAGGAGCGACTGCTGGATTTGCTGCTACCCCGCGCCCCGGATGCCGACCGGGAAGGGTCGCGGCGCGCCCTCAAACGGCTGCTCCGCGACGGTCAGCTGGAGGATCGCGAGGTGGAGCTGGAGGTGACCGAGAACCGCCCCCCCGCGCTCAACATCTTCGGGGGGCAGGGCATGGAAACCCTGGAGATGAACCTGCGCGACGCCCTGGGCGGCATGTTCAACAAACGGGTGCGGCGCACCACCACGGTGGCCCAGGCGCGGCAGCTGCTGGAGGCGGAGGAGCTGGAGCGGCTGCTGGACCGCGCCGAGATCGAGCGGGAGGCGGTGGAGCGGGCGCAGGAGAGCGGCATCGTCTTTCTGGACGAGATCGACAAGATCGCCAACGACGCCCGCGGGGGGAGCGGCCCCGACGTTTCTCGGGAAGGGGTGCAGCGGGACCTGCTGCCCCTGGTGGAGGGCACCACCGTGACCACCCGCTATGGCCCGGTCAACACCGACCACGTGCTGTTTCTCGCCGCCGGGGCGTTCCACGTCGCCAAGCCCTCCGACCTGATCCCGGAGCTACAGGGCCGCTTCCCCCTGCGGGTGCAGCTGGAGCCCCTGAGCGAGGCGGACCTGCTGCGCATCCTGCTGGAACCGGAGCATTCGCTGCTCAAGCAGCACCAGGCGCTGCTGCGCGCCGAGGAGGTGGAGCTGGTGTTCGCCCCCGACGCTGCCGCGGAGATGGCGCGCATTGCCTTCGAGCTCAACCGCAGCACCCAGAACATCGGCGCCCGCCGGCTGGTGACGGTGCTGGAGCGGGTGGTGGAGGAGGTCTCCTTCGCCGCCACGGAGTACGCCCGCCGACAGGTGGTGATCGACGGGGCGCAGGTGCGGCGGGCACTGGCGCCGCTCATGGAAAAGGAAGACATCGCCCGCTACATCCTGTAGAGTGCGCGCCGATGAGAGCGGTGGCTGCGGCAGTGGCGGTGGTGATGCTCCTGGCGGGGTGCGGGCGCAAACTACCGCCCCTTCCCCCCATCATCGATGTGCCGGAGACGACGCAGGATCTCACCATTCACCAGGACGGCTCCAGGGCCGTGCTGACCTGGTCGTACCCGTCCATGACCCGCGCCGGCCGGCCGCTGGTGGATCTGGAGAGGGTCGAGGTGCTGCGGCTGGACCTCGCCCCCGGGCAAGAGCTCCCACCCACACCCGAGTTGCAGCGTCAGCTCATGCTGGCGCGCGGCCGGGTGGTGGCCCGTCTGGAGGGAAGTGGTCTGGCGGCGGCGACGGTGGGCCGGCAGCTGCGCATCGAAGACCCCCTGCAGCTCCCGGCGGAGGGGACGACGCCGAGCACCTCCTGGTACGCGGTGCGCTCTCGGCGCCGGGACGGCACCACCTCGGCCCTGTCCAACCTGGTGAGCTGGCAGGCCCGAATGGTGCCGCCGCCGGTGGAAAGGCTCCAGGCGCTGCCCGGCGCCGAGGGTATCGCGCTGTCGTGGAGCCAGGTGGCAGGAGCCGCCTACCTGCTGGAACGCCAGGATGCCAGCGGCGGGGGGTGGCAGCCGGTGGGAGGGGAGGAGCTGAAGACCAACGAGTTCCTCGACCGCGGTGCCCGCCAGGCAACCACCTGGCGCTACAGGGTGCGCGCCGTGGTGGCCGGGGTGCGGGGGCCCCACAGCGAGGTAAGAGAGGTTGCCTACCCGGATATCTATGCTCCGCCGCCGCCGGCGATCCTGGTCTGCCTGCCGGAGGTCTCGCAGGTGCGCCTGTCGTGGGAGGGGTCGCCGGAGGCGGGCGTGAGCTACCGGGTGGAACGGCGTCGCCCGGGGGAGGAGTGGCAGCCGATCGGCGAGGCGAGTCAGCGTCAGTGGTTCGATGACCCCAGCCCGCCCGAGGGCGAGCTGGAATACCAGGTGATGGCGGTAGACGCAGCGGGAAACCCCTCTTCGCCTGTCACCTGCGCGGTACGGGTGGGACCATGAACTTCTCGAAACTCCACGGGGCTGGAAACGATTTTCTTCTCTTCGATGGCAGGGGAGGGGTCACCGCCGAGGCGCTGGCGCCTCTGGTGCCCGCCCTGTGCCACCGCCGCCTGGGCCTGGGGGCGGATGGAGTGCTGGTGCTCCTGCCCACCGGGGAACGCCGGGCGCGGGTGGTGTACTGGAACTCGGACGGGTCGCCGGCCGCCTTCTGCGGCAATGGCACCCGCTGCGCAGCCCGCTTTGCCGCGGAGCGCTGGGGGTGGCGGGAGATGGTGCTGGAGACGGGGTTCGCCGCCGTTCCGGCGGTGGTGGAGGGAGCATCGGTGACGCTTCAGCTACCCGCGCCGGCCGAGGTCCGGGAGGAGCGGACCTTCGTCGTTCATGGATCGACCATTCCGGCCCGCTATCTGATGCTGGGGGTGCCCCACCTGGTGCTCCGGGTGGCCTGGCCGGATTTCTGGGAGCACCCCCTCGACCCGTTGGCACCCCTGCTGCGCCGCCACGCCCAGCTCCCGGACGGCGGCGCCAACGTCAACTTTGCCAAGGCGATGGCGGACGGAACGCTGGCTGCCCGTTTCTACGAGCGGGGGGTGGAGGGGGAGACCCTCGCCTCAGG
>JABRVY010000031.1:0-1046 GCA_039961755.1 Acidobacteriota bacterium
GCGATGCTGGGGGCGGTGGCGGTGGCGCTGGTGTGGGGGTGGTCGCGAGCGGACCGGCAGGTCCGGGCCGGCGCCCTGGCCCTGGCGGTCATCTCCTTGACCGGGCTTGCCGCGCGCCTGCTCACCGATGCCGACCCGCTGCGCTGGGAGCGGGTGCGCATCTGGCAGGTGGCCCTGCGCACGGCGCTGGTGGAAGCTCCCTGGGGCGCCGGGCCGGCGGGCTTTGCCGACGCGGCGCTGCCCCACAACTTCCCCCGGGAGGGGGAGCTGGCGCGCTTCTACCGGGAACCCTCGCTGGCCGAGTCGGACCTCCTGCAGCTGGCCGGATCGCTGGGGCTGCCCGGGGTGGCGCTGGCAGCGGCACTGGCGGTGCTGCTCCTGCGCCGCAGCACGGCTGCGGGGCGCGGCGTCCTCGCGGTGCTGGCGGTCACCAGCGCGGTGACCACCCAGCTGCCGGTGCCCGCCGTGGCCATCGCCGCCGCGCTGGCGGTGGCGGGGACGCTGCGGCGGCCGCGGGCGACGGCCCTCTGGCGCTGCGCGCCCGCCCAGGCCGGAGCCGGCGGAGTGTGCCTGGCGGTGGTGGTGGGCCTGGCGCTATCGTGGCCCCGACCCGGGATCACCGCCGATGCCGAGACCCTGGCTGCCGAGGCGCGCCGGCTGGCCGGCAGCGATCCAGCCCGGGCCACGGTGGTCGCTTCCGAGGCTGTCCGCCGCCGCTCCCGCTGGGGGGAGGGCCACCGCCTGCTGGGGTCACTTCATCTGGCGCGGGGGCTGGAGCGGCGCGAGGCGGCGCTGGTGGAGCGGGCGGCGGAGGCCTTTGCCGCCGCCCGGGAGCTCAATCCTCGCGACGCCTTTGCCGCCTACGGGGAGGCGGAGTGCACCGCCATCCTGGGGCATCGCGGGCAGGCCCGCCAGCTGGCCCGGCTGGCGGTGCGCGAGGAGCCCCACTTCGCCCGCGCCTGGCTGCTGCTGGCGGCGCTGGAACTGGGGGAGGGGCGACTGCAGCCGGCCTGTGACGCCCTTCGCCAGGCCGAGGGGGGCCGGCT
>JABRVY010000032.1:0-1190 GCA_039961755.1 Acidobacteriota bacterium
CTGTCCACCGGCACCGGGTGGGCCCGGGGGACGAGGTGGTCGTTCCCACGTATACCTTCACCGCAACGGCCGAGGTGGTGCGCTACCTGGGGGCCCACCCGGTGCCGGTGGACAGCGAGCCCGAGGGGTTCAACCTGGACCCGGCGGCGGTGGAGGCGGCTCTCACCCCCCGCACCAAGGCTGTCGTTCCCGTTCATTTTGCCGGGGAGGCGTGCGAGATGGGGCGGCTTCTGACCCTGTCCGCTCGGCGCGGCGTGCGGGTAGTGGAAGACGCCGCTCACGCCCTGCCCACCGTGTGTGGCGGCAAACTGGTGGGCTCCCTCGGCTCCGATGCCACGGTGTTCAGCTTCTACGCCACCAAGACCATCACCACCGGCGAGGGAGGTATGGTGGTAACCCGCGACGGGACCCTCGCCCGGCGCTGCCGGGTGATGCGACTGCACGGGATCGACCGGGATGCCTTCGACCGTTACACCTCCCCCCGCCCGGCGTGGTACTACGAAGTGATTGCCCCGGGTTTCAAGTACAACATGACCGACGTGGCCGCGGCCTTGGGGCTCGCGCAGCTGGCCAAGGTGAAGATGTTCCACGCCCGCCGGCTGGCCATTGCCCGGACCTACGACGAGGTGTTGCGGGATCTGCCACTCCTGCTGCCGCCGCGGCCGGCGCGGAGGGAGGACCACGCCTGGCACCTGTACGTCATCCGTCTGCTGCCCGAGGCCCGGGTGACTCGTGATCGCTTCATCGAGGAGATGTCCCGCCGGGGAATCGGCACCAGCGTGCACTTCATCCCGCTGCACCGCCACCCGTACTGGCGGGACACGTACCACCTGAGCCCCGAGCGCTTTCCCAACGCCGAGGCCGCCTTCGCCGGGGCGGTGAGCCTGCCCATCTACACCCGCATGAGCGACGCCGACATCGAACGGGTCCTCGCAGCGGTTCGGGAGATCTTGCGGTGAGCCCACCCTCGGCAGCAGGTGCGGCGGGCCTCCCGGCGCGGCCGGGCCTGCCCCGTTGGTTCGACCTCGTGGCCGCAGGGGCAGCCCTGCTGGTGCTTGCACCGCTACTTGCAGCGGTGGCACTGGCGGTGCGGCTGTCATCGCCGGGGCCGGTTCTCTTCCGCCAGCAGCGGGTGGGCAGGGGCGGCCAGCCGTTCACGATGCTCAAGTTTCGCACCATGCGGGTGGGGG
>JABRVY010000033.1:0-2313 GCA_039961755.1 Acidobacteriota bacterium
GAGGGGGGCAGGGTGGGGATCTCCTGCCGCGGGATCGTCTCGTACCCCTTTTCCCGGGCGTAGCCGGGCAGCTCGACGAAGACCTGATGCCAGTCTGCCTGCAGGGTGCGCCCGGTGAGGAACTGGTACACCGAGCGAGCGGCCCGCTTGCCGGAAGCCACCGCGTCGATGAGCAGACGGGTGCCGTGGGCGAGGTCCCCGGCCACGAAGACGCCCGGCGCGGTGGTGGCCAGGGTGTCGGGGTCCACCCTGGGCCAGCCGGGGCGAAACTGCTCGACGTCTTCGCCTCCCTCGGCCAGGAAGCTCAGGTCGGTGGCCTGGCCGACCGCCAGCAGCACGGTGTCCGCCGCCACGGTGAGGCGCTCGGCGTCATCAAATACCGGCGCAAAGCGGCGCTGCTCGTCGTACACCTTGAGGCAGCGGCGGAACAGCACCCCCTTCACCTGCCCGTTGTCCCGCAGGATCTCCAGCGGCCCCCAGCCGTTCAGGCGCTCGACGCCCTCTTCATCCCCTTCGATGATTTCCACCGTGTCGGCGGGCATCTCCTCGAGGGTTTCCAGGGCCACCAGGCGCACCCGCCGGACTCCCGGCAGGCGAGCCGCGGTGCGGGCGGTGTCGTAGGCGGCCTGACGCACCACCGTGCGGGCCACGTCGTAGGCCACGTTGCCGCCGCCGATCACCACCACCTCGTTGCCCAGCTCGAAGGGCTGCTCCAGGGCGGCGGCGCGCAGCAGGTCCACCCCGCCGAATACCCCCGGGCCGTGCTCCCCCGGCAGGCCCAGGGAGCGCGAGCGTTTGGCCCCCACGGCCACGATCACCGCGGCGAACTCCCGGCGCAGCTGGGCAAACGAAACGTCCCTGCCCACCGTGGTCGAGCAGCGGATCTCCACCCCCAGCGCCTGAATCACCGCCACCTCCCGGTGGATCACCTCCCGGGGCAGGCGGTAGGCCGGCACCCCCAGGTACAGCATGCCGGCGGGCACCGGTTCGCTTTCGAAGACGACGGGGGTAACCCCGAGAAGGGCCAGATCGTGGGCGGCCGACAGCCCCGCCGGTCCGGCGCCGATGATGGCTACGCGCTCGCCGCGTCCCCGCGGCAGCCGGCTGGCCTGGGCGTGCAACAGGGCGGCCAGCTCCTCGGCGTCCGCCGCCACCTCCGGAACGAACGCCTGCACCGCCTCCCAGACCTCCTCGGGAGGGTGGGAGTCCACACCGTGGCGCTCGCAGGCGAAGCGCTTGAGGGCGCGGATGGCGATGGGGCGGTCGTCCCCCAGCCAGGCGCCGCGCTCGTCCACCCGCGGGATGCGGCCGCGGCGACAGGCTGCCTCGCACGGCGCCCCGCACACTCGCCCACAGATGGACGCGAAGGGATTGGGGCCGCGGGCAATGAGGTACGCCTCCTCGAAGCGGCCGGCGGCGATGGCGCGCACGTAGCCCCGGGCGTCGGTGTGCACCGGGCAGCCCTGCTGGCAGGAGATCAGCTCCCGGTGGTACCCCTCCCCGGGCACGGCAACGCGCAGGGGTGGGTGGAAGGGGGAACTCATGCGCCGCCCTCCACCGCCCCCTCCGCCCACGGCAGCGGGCCGCGCAGCTGGTCGAGGGTGAGGGTGCGGAGAAACTCCAGATAGGTGTCGCGCACGCCCCGCCAGCGCCCATGGGCCGGGCAGGGGTCGTCGTCGGAGCAGTGGTGCAGGGGCCCCAGCAGGCACGTCGCTTGACTCTGCGGGCCGTCGAAGAGCTCCACCACCTCGAAGAGGGTGATGCGATCGGCGGGGCGCGCCAGGCGGTAGCCGCCGTTGAGACCCCGCGCCGCCTGCAGGATCCCGGCGCGGGTAAGGGTGGCGAGGATCTTGGAGAGGTAGCTCATGGGCACCTGGGCGCAGGCCGACAGGTCTCTGGCCAGTACCGGGGCGTCGACGGCCTGACGGGTCAAGCACAGGAGGGCGCGAACGGCGTGGGCGGCGGTGGTGGACAACATTCTGGAGTTCCCTATCCAGAACTCTAGAATAGACGGACTCGGGCTGTCAAGCCCTCCTCCGCCCCCTGCGAGGGCGGCCCGTCAGACGCGGTAAGAATGGATGCGGAGCAGGTTGGTGGCGGGGCGCTCCCCCAGGGGGGCGCCATGGGTGACGACGATGATCCCCCCGGACGGCAGCAGCCCGTGGGCGGCCGCTTCGGTCTCGGCCAGGGCCACCACGCCCTCGTGCTCCGGCGGGGCGCCGGGGGTCAGGCGGGGCTCCACCCCCCACACCAGGGCCAGAGCCCGGGCGACGGCGGGGTGGGGAGTGAGGGCCAGGATGGGGACCCCGAGGC
>JABRVY010000034.1:0-7908 GCA_039961755.1 Acidobacteriota bacterium
GTTCTCTCCCACAGCGGCAGCCGCGCCCCCGCCGCCGCCCCCAGCCGTGTACGGGGCAAGGCGCCATCGCCTGCCCCACCTCTTCCACCGGGCCCTCGGCAAACAGCAGCACGCACCCCTCCACCAGGGCGGTGGCCACCTTGCGCCGGGCCCGCTCCAGCATCCGCCCGAAGGTGGGACGGGAAACCCCCATGCGCTCCGCCGCCGCCTCGTGGTACAGCCCCTCCAGATCGGCCAGGCGAAGGGCCTCCAGCTCGTCGTGGGACAGGGTCACCGCGGAGAGCTCCCGCGCCGGCACCCCCATGGGCTTGAAGCCGGGGAGGGGGAAACGGCAGCCAACCCGACGCGGCAAGGGAGGTCGTCCCATCGATTATTAACATATGCTCAAAATAGCCCCGTGTCAAGGGCGGTCGGCCAGCGCTGACGACCACCGGGGGAGCCGGCAGGCTGCCCCCTCACCCCCCTTTCTTCGTCAGCCGCGCAGGGCCTCCACGGGGGTGAGGCGAGAGGCCGACAGGGAGGGGAACACCCCGGCGAAGGCGCCGGCGGCCACGGCGAAGGAAATCCCCAGCGCCAGCCCCAGGGGGGAGAGCGGCAGCCCCGCCTCGAACTGGGGGGAAAGCAACGCCGCCAGCCCCGCCGCCAGGCCACAGCCAATCACCCCGCCGGCGCCCGACAGCGTCGTGGACTCCACCAGGAACTGCACCAGGATCGCCCCGTCGGTGGCGCCCATGGCCTTGCGCAGGCCGATCTCATAGAGGCGCTCCAGGAGGGAGATCTTCATCACCGAATAGATCCCCACCCCGCCCACCAGCAGGGAGATGCCGGCGATGGAGGCCAGCACGATGGTCCAGTTGCGCAACAGCACGGTGATTTCCTTCTCGGCCCGCAGGATCTCGTCGGCGATGTTCTCCACCTCGAAGTCGGTGATGTTGCGGTGGGCCCGGCGCAGCAGGCGCTCCACCTCGGCCTTGACCAGGTGCAGGTTTTCCTTGTCCTGGGTGCGCACCGACAGCACCGCCAGGCGCTCCCCTCCCTGCAGGTACGCACCAAAAGTCGACAGCGGTACCAGGACTCCCTGCATCTCCCGGCGGGTCCAGCCGGAGTTGGCAAAGCGATTGCCCAGGCGAGTCTGCACCCCCACCACCTGGAACAACGCCTCGCCGATGCGCACCTCGCGACCCACCGGGTTGTCGGTGCCGAACAGCGCCTCGGCGAGCTCGGCCCCCAGCACCGCCACCTTGCGCCGCTCCTCCTCGTCCGTGTCGAGGAACCAGCGCCCCAGCTGGACCTGGCGGTCGTGCACCGCGGCGTAGGACGGCGTCACCCCGTACACCCGCACCCGCCGGGACAACCCCCGGGCCGCCACCACCCGCTCGCCGAGGCGCACCGCCGCCACCGCCTCGAGGCTCGAGGCGCCGTCCCGCACCACCGCCAGGTCCCGCGCCGTCAGGCCGCGGGAAAAACCCTGCTTCTTGCGCTCCAGAGCGTCCTCCGGCGGCCGCGCCGAGACGAACATCACCCCGTCGAAGCCCAGGCCCCGGATCCCCTCCCAGACCATGACCTTCACCGCCTCGATGAGGGTCACCATGAGCACCACCGCCAGCGTCCCCAGGACCACCCCGACCAGGGTCAGACCCGAGCGCAGCTTGTGCGCCCAGATCTCCGCCAGGCTGGCGCGCACCGCCTCGCCGAAGCCCACCCCCTTCATCCCTCGGTCCTCAGGGCCACCACCGGGTCCAGGCGAGCCGCCTGGAGCGCCGGGAAGAAGCCGAACACCACCCCCACACTGGCGGAGCAGGCCAGCGCCGCCACCGCCATGGACGGGGTGAGGACCGCCTGCTGCTGCAGCAGGTGGGCACTGGCGTGGACGAAGGCGACGCCCAAGAGCAGCCCGGCCAGGCCGCCAAACCCGGTAACCACCAGGCTTTCCAGCAAGAACTGCACGAAGATGTGCCACCCCCTGGCGCCCAGGGCCTTGCGCACCCCCACCTCGCGCACGCGCTCGGCGAAGCTGGCCATCATGATGTTGGCCACCACGATCCCCCCCACCACCAGGGAGATGATGCCGCACACCAGAAAGGTCAAGTCGTAGATCTTGCCCTGCTCGTTCATCTGCCGCAGGTTTTCCTGGCGATCGAACACCTGGAAGTCCTCCACACCGTGGCGGGCCAGCAGCAACCGCGAGAGCGCCGCCACTCCCTCCTTGTGATCCCTGGCACTGGCCAGGCGCAACCCCAGCTCGTCCACCCGGCGCGAGCCGGCGCCGGCCTGACGCGCCTGCATGGCGGTGACCGGCGCCAGTACCAGCTCGTTCATCCAACCCAGGGCGTTCCAGGTTTCACTGCGGTTCCAGTAGAACTCCCGCCGCTCCAGCACCCCCACCACGCGGAAGGCGGTGTCGCCGATGCGCAGCACCTGGCCCACGGCATCCCCACTGCCGAAGAACTCGTGCGCCCGGTCGGCACCCAGTACCACCACCGCGGCCCTGGTGGTGAGGTCCTCGTCGCACAAAAACCGTCCCCGCGCGACCCGCAGTTCGTGCAGCTCGGCGTAGCCGGGCGCGACCGCGGTGACGGGATAGCTCTTGCTGGCGCGCGGGGAACGCAGCAGGGAGCGAGTCCGCATCGCCGGCTCCACCAGCTCGAAACCGGGAATACTGGCGCGAATGGCCTCGGCGTCGTCCAGGGTGAGGCCGCGGCTGGAGCGCTCCCGCGCCGTGCCACGCACCGTCTCGGGGGGTCTGGGGTACACCATGACCTTCAGCACCCCGCCCGTCTCGGCCATGTAGTTGAGGCTCTGCTGCCGGCCGCCGGCGGTCAGGCCCATGGTGGCGATCACCGAGGCCACCCCCAGCACCACCCCGATGGTCTGCAGGGCGGTGCGGCCGCCGTGGGCGCGCACATCGACGATTCCGTCGGCGATCACCTCCAGGAGTTTCACGCCGCCCTCGCGCGATCTTCGCTGACGAGACCATCGACGATGCGCACCACGCGCCGCGCGTGGGCTGCCACGGCGGCGTCGTGGGTGACGATGATGACCGTCTGGCCGATGCCGTTCAGGGCGTCGAAGACGTCCATGACCTCCGCGCCGGTGGTCTGATCCAGGTTGCCGGTGGGTTCATCGGCCAGCAGCATGCGCGGCCGGGTGACCAGCGCCCGGGCGATGGCGGCGCGCTGCCGCTGCCCCCCGGACAGCTGCCCCGGCAGGTGTCGGGCACGGTCCGCCAGGCCCACCATGTCGAGGATCTCCCGGGCGCGGGCGCGGCGCTCCTGGCGGCCCACCCCGCCGTAGAGCAGCGGCAGCTCCACGTTGCGCAGTACGCTCGCCCGCGGCAGCAGGTTGAACGTCTGGAAGACGAAGCCGATCATCTGGTTGCGCAGCTCGGCCAGGCGCCCGGAGGAAAGCGAGGCGACCTCCTCGCCGTCCAGCAGGTAACTCCCCCGGGTGGGGGTGTCCAGACAGCCCAGGATGTGCATCAGGGTGGACTTGCCCGAGCCCGACGGACCCATGATGGCCACGTACTCGCCGTGGGCGATGGTGAGGTCGATGCCGCGCAGGGCGTCCACCTGCACCTCCCCGGTGTCGTAGGTCTTCCAGACCCCCTGGAGGCGGATGAGGGGCGAGGCACTCACCTCTGATTCTCCTTCTTCTTGGGCCGCGTCGGGTCTTCCAGGGCCACCTCGTCCCCCTCGGCGAGACCCTCCAGCACCTGCGCGTGGGAGAGGGAAGCCAGCCCGGTAACCACCCGCCGCTCCTCGAAGTGCTGCTTCCACAACGTCTTGGGGTCGGAAACAGGGAGGGAACCGGATTCTTCCTCGCCCGCCATCGCCTTCGCCCCGGTTTTCTTGCCGCCGGCGTCAGCCTTCTTGTGGAGGTACACCACCTCCCCGTCGTCGCGACGAAAGACCGCTTCCACCGGAACGGCCAGCACCCCCTCGGCGATCTCCCCATCGATGGTGATGTTGGCGGTCATGCCGGTGCGCAGCTCCCTGCCCTGGGAATCGAGCTGCACCTCCACGTCGAACACCTTCACCTGGTCCTGCAGGCGGGCCGCCGGCGCGATACGCGACACCTTGCCCGCAAACCTCACCTTGGGGTAGGCATCCAGGGTGACGGTCACGGGAGCGTTCATTCTCACCTTGCCGATGTCCACCTCGTTGACCCCCACCTTGACGATCATCGAGGAGAGATCGGCCACGGTGGCGATCACCGTGCCGGCGTTGAAGGAGCCGGCGCCGGTGACCACGTCCCCCAGCTCCACGGTGCGCCGGATCACCACGCCGTCCATGGGGGAGGTGATGTGCAGCGCCTGCGAGGTGTCGGGGTCGATGGGGATGCCGGAAGCCTCCAGCAATGAGGCCTTCTCCCGCGCCGTCTCCAGCGTCTCGCGCGCCGCCTTGTAGCGGGTTTCCGCCGCGCGGTGGAGCTCCAGGGAGATCAGCCCACCCCTGAGCAGTTCGTCCTTGGCGCGGAAGTCCCGCTCGGCATCGTTGAACTCGATGGCCGCCTGGTTGACGGACCGACGCACCGCCGCCAGCGTCTGGGCCTGGTTGACATCGGGCTCGATGGCCGCCAGGAGCTGGCCCCGCCGCACCACGTCCCCCTCGCGGATGGGCAGGGCCACCACCTTGCCGGACAGGACGGACTTGACGTCCACCTTGACCTCTGGCTCCACCGTGCCGATCTCCACCACCTTGACCCGTACGTCGGTGACTGCCGCCTTGCCCAGGGGGATGTCCAGCCTGGGACCGGGGTCGTCCTTTCCACGGCTCGCCAACGCCCAGGCCACCCCCACGCCCACCACCGCCACCCCGGCGAGAACCACATACATGCGCGTGCTCTTCTTCATGGGCGCCTCCACCGACCGCGTTGCTGCACAGTTCTCTACGCAAGATGGCACTGTGAGGTTCATCACCGGTCAACCGGGGGCTCGATGATCGCACGCGGCAATGTTGTGGTATTGTCAGCAGAGAAAGGGGGGCCTTGAATGTCACACCTCTTCGTGGCAACACTTCTCATCCTCTCTTTCGCCACCAGCGCCCAGAAAGCCGGTGACGAGGCGACGGGTTCCTTCCCGTACGAGAGGTTCGAACGACCCGCGGCGTGCGCCTCCTGCCACGTGGACATCGCCCGGCAGCACGAGCAGGCCATGATGTCCCAGGCCTATACCCACCACTGGGACGAGATCGAGTACTTCCAGCTGGCCGTTCCCCACGCCGAAAAGAACCCCAAGGTGGCCGAGGTGAAGGCGGGGTGCAACGGCTGTCACGCGCCGCTGGCGCTGCTGGCCGGCGACATCCCCCCCCAGCCGCCCGCGGCCGGCACCCGCGCCAACGAATCGGTCTCCTGCGACCTGTGCCACACGGTGGTGGGCTTCAAGGGCGAGGTGCCTTACAACTTCAACTGGATCGTCGCCCCCGGCAAGGTCAAGCAGGGGCCCCGCCCCGGCCTGGTGAGCCCCCACCACGAGACCCGCGAAAACCCCTTCCTGCGCTCGGCGGAGTTTTGCGGCACCTGCCACAACGAGAAGAGCCCCTACGGCACCTGGGTGAAGGCGACCCACCTGGAGTGGAAGGAGGGGCCTCACGGCCGCGCCGGCATCGTCTGCCAGAGCTGCCACATGCCTCCGGCGCCGGGGCGCTCGGCGAGGATGGGGGAGGTGCTGCCCGACGTCCGCCAGCACCTCTTCCACGGCGCCCACGACCCCGGCAAGCTGGCCGGGGTGATCGAGGTGCGCATCCACCCCGAGGTGCGGGAGGCCGAGCCCGGCGAGACGATGCGGCTCGTGGCGGTGGTGGTCAACGCCAAGGCCGGCCACAAGGTGCCCACCGGCTCCGCCGAGGAGCGCCTGCTGTGGCTGCATGTGGAGGCGCGGGACAGCAAGGGGTCGGTGTACCACCTGCCGGTGGACCGCAAGGGCTTCCCCGGCGAGGAGTTCACCATCGCCTCGGCGAACGCCCTGGCGTACCAGGACATCGCCGAGATCCGCGGGCTCGAGAACTTCCCCGGGCTGCCCCGGGACGGTAGCTACCCCAACCTGGCCGACGGAGACCGCATCTTCCGCCTGCCCTACCTGGACCCCCAGGGGCGCATGACCGTCGCCCAGTGGCACACCGCCTCCTTCGGGCCCGATTACCGGCTGGCGCCGCTCGAAGCGGTGGCCGAGAGCTTCACCTGGAAGCTGCCGCCGAACCTGCCGCCGGGGGAGGTGCAGGTCACCGCCTCGCTGTACTACTCCCGCCTCGTGAACTCGGTGGCCAGGTACCTGAAGGTGCCCGACGAGGAGTGGGAGCCCGTGACGATCAACCACCACTCCACCACCTTCACTGTGTTGCCGTGACCCGGGAGGTCTCCATGCACCGTCACCGTTGCTACGTCTTCACCGTTCTGGCGGCCGTGACCGTCCTGGCCCTGCTGGCCGCCTCCAGTGCCGACGCCATCCCCGCCTTTGCCCGCAAGTACCAGTTCTCCTGCTCCACCTGCCATGCACCGGTTCCCCGCCTCAAGCCCTTCGGCGAGGAGTTCGCCGCGCGCGGGTTCGTGCTGCCGCCCGACCAGGAGCCGCCCCGCGCCACCATCGATGTCGGCGACCCCTGGCTCAAGCTGATGCGCGAGCTGCCCCTCGCTGTCCGCTTCGACGGCTACGCCTCCTGGAGGGAGGAGCTGGGGGACGGGGTGGACTTCGAGCTGCCGTGGGCGTTCAAGATCCTCTCCGGGGGTCCCATCGCCAAGAACATCTCCTACTACGTGTACGGCATCTTCGAGGAGGGGCACTCGGCGAAACTGGAAGACGCCTACGTCCAGTTCTCCCGCGTCTTCGGCCTGCCGGTGGAGGTGCTGGTGGGGCAGTTCCAGGTGTGCGACCCGCTCTTCAAACGGGAGCTGCGCCTGGAGCGGGAGGACTATCAGATCTTCAAGACCCGGGTGGGCATGACCAACACCAACCTGGCCTACGACCGCGGGGTGGTGCTCGCCTGGAGCGCCCCTGGCGAGGTGGACGTCATCGCCCAGATCGTCAACGGCAACGGCATCGACCCCGTCTGGGCCGACTCCTTCGACGACAACACCTACAAGAACACCTCCCTGCGCCTGGCCCGCCAGTTCGGTCCGGTGCGCCTGGGGGTGTTCTCCTACCTCGGGAAAGTCGCCCCCCTGCAGCCGAGCCGTAACAACCGCACCACCTTCCTGGGCCCCGACCTGGTGGTTGACATCAACCCCAATTTGCAGTTCAACCTCCAGTATCTGCAAAGGAAAGACACCAACCCCTATCGCGGCACGCGACCGGTGCGGGACGTCCACACCCGGGGGGGGTTCGCCGAGCTGCTGTACTTCCCCCAGGGGCCCGACGGGCCATGGGCGCTGGCAGCCCTCTACAACCGGGTGGCCTCCGACGACGACCAGGCCGACTACGAGTCGGCGTCGCTCACCCTGACGCGCCTGCTGGCCCGTAACGTGCGCGTCAACGGCGAGCTGGCCCGGGACCTGGAGAACAGGAGCTGGCGCCTGAGCGCCGGGTTCGTGACGGCGTTCTAGCTCAGCAGCGAGGCCATGGCTTCGGGGGCCTCCAGGGGGACGTTATGCCCCACCCCGGGGACGATGTGCAGGCGGGCGTTGGCCAGCTGCCGGAGCGCCTCCTCGGCCAGCATGCGAAACTTGCCGTCCCGCTCCCCCACCACCAGACGCACCGGTGCCCTGATCTCAGCAAGGCGCGGCCAGTAGTCGGGCATCGCCGCCAGACCCAGGACCTCGAGGCTGCGGGCCAGGCCCTCGGGGTCGTGGCTGCGCCGCACCGCCCGCAGCGCCGCCTGCTGCCCCGGCGGCAGGGTGCGCTGGGAGGCGAACATCGGCTGCGCCTCCCACTTGTTCAAGAAGGCGTCCATCCCCTCCTCCCGCAGCACCCGCACC
>JABRVY010000035.1:0-5071 GCA_039961755.1 Acidobacteriota bacterium
GCACGGGCCCTCAAGGCCCGGGGGGTGGCCTTCACCCTGGTGGAAAAGCGCGAGGAGATGCGGCCGCGCCTGGAGGGCCTGGCCGACCGACTGGTGATGGGCGACGCCGCCCGCCGCGAGGTGCTGGACGAGGCCGGCATTGCCGAGGCCCCCTCGGTGGTCATCACCACCTCCGATGATGCGGTCAATCTGTACCTGTGCATCTACTGTCGACGCCTGAACCCCGAGGCACGCATCGTCTGCCGCATCACCCACCAGCGCAACGTCGCCTCCATGCAGCGCGCCGGGGCGGATCTGACCCTTTCCTACGCCCGCCTGGGGGTGGAGGCGGTGCTGGCGGTGCTGCAGCAGCGGGACCTGGTCTTCATCGGCGAGGGGGTGGAGCTGTTCACCGCGGCCGTTCCCGAATCCCTGGCGGGGCAGACCCTGGCGCAGACGGGGATCGGCGCCCGCTTCGGCCTCAACGTCATTGCCGTCGCCACCGGCGACGGCGGACGGCTCTCCCCGGCCGGTCCTGCCATCGTCCTGCCCGCCGGCGGCGAGCTCTACATACTGGGCTCCGCCGCCGCTTTCCGCGCCTTCCGGGAGTCGGCGTGAGGCCCTCCTACAGCAGCAGGCGCAGGCCCACCAGCGGCAGCACGATGAGGGAGAGAAACACCGTGGCGACGGCGAGGAAGAGCATGCCGCCGAGGGCCACCCAGAGGCCGTCCTGCTCCAGGAGGCCCACCGACAGCACGGCAATGACCAGGGCGGGCATGGTGTTGGTGAAGATGATGGGCAGCGGCAGGGCCAGCTCGAACCCCGAGATGGCGATGATCACCCCGGCCATGGTGTTGGCCCAGGGGTGGGCGTGCAGCCAGCGCCCCCGCGGCTTGATGAAGCGCTCGGCGCGGGCCAGCAACCTCTGGCCGATTCTGACGGCACGCAGCACCAGCTGAGGGGAGAGCTCCCGGTCGAGCCACCGGCGGGGCAGCCACGGCGGCTTGCCCAGGGCCATGAACGCCCCCAGCAGGGCGAGGGCCAGGCCGATGGGGGTGGACAGGCCCACCAGGGGCACCGGCTGCAGGAACGGCAGCACCAGGAGCAGCGCCAGCAGGGCGTGTCCCCGCGCCGCCAGGTGGTCCAGGAGCAGGCGCGCCGTCACGGGTCCCTGCTCGGCCAGCCGGATGACCTCCTCCAGGTCCTCGGAGAGGCGGCAGCAGCGCCAGACCGGCCGCGTGAAGCCGCTGTCACTCATGGCTCGCCATGGTACGCGATCCCGCCGCCAGGCCTGCTGGCGCCCCCGGCCGGCCTCACAGGGTGGACAGCAGCACCTCCACCGCCTTCTCCAGCTGCTGGTCACGCCCCGCTGCCTCCAGCGCCGGGTCGTTGTCCACCTCGTAGTCGGGATTCAGGTGCTTGTTTTCGGTCAGGTCGCCGGCGCGGTCCAGATAGCCCACCTGGGGGATGCCGAAGGTGAGGGAGCGATCCTGCAACCTCTCCCACCACACCGAGGTGCAGGTGCCGGGCACCTGCATGCCGACGGTCTTGCCGAGTCCGAGCTGGGTGTAGGCGACGGGGAAGCAGTGGGCGTCGGAGTAGTTGCCCTCGTTCATGACGACGATGGAGGGTTTGGTCCAGCGCTGCCCCGGCTCCACGCCGATCTGGCGGCCGCGCGGCACGGCTCGGTAGTAGACCTCGCCGGAGAGGAAGATGGTCAGCGGCTCCACCAGGTTGCCGCCACCGTTGAAGCGGGTGTCGAGGACGATGGCTTCCTTGTCCTGGGCCAGGCCGAAGATCTCCTGGAAGATTTCCCGGTAGGCGCCATCGTTCATGCCGCGGATGTGGGCGTAGCCGATGCGTCCCCCCGACAGGCGGTCCACCTCGGCGCGGCGGGAGCGCACCCAGCGCTGGTAGAGAAGGCGTCCCTGCTGCCCCCAGGAGATGGGTTTGACCGTCTCCTCCCAGCGAGCCCTGGTGGCAGGATTGACCAGGGCCAGACGGACCGGGGTGTCCGCCTTGCGGTTCAAGAGGGGATACCAGTTGGCCCCGGGGGCAATGGCCACCCCGTCAATGGCTTCGATCACCACGCCGGCCCGGATGCGAGTGCCCGCCTTGGTGAGGGGGCCACCCTCGAGGACTTCCAGGATGCGGACGCCGGCGCCGCTGTGGGCGGGATCGGGGAAGAACCCCAGCGCCGCCGTCTCGTCCCCCTCCCGCTGGGGGCGGAAACGACCGCCGGTGTGGGAGGCGTTCAGCTCCCCCTGCATCTCCGAGATCAGCTCGGCGAAGTCGCGGTTGTTGTCGATGTGGGGGAGGAAGCGGGCGTAGGCGGTCTTCAGGCCGGCCCAGTCGACGCCGTGCATGTCCTCCACGTAGAACTTTTTCAGCGTCTGGCGCCAGGCGTGCTCGAACAGGTACGCCCGCTCCCCCGCGGCGTCCAGCTCCATGGTGGCGGAAAGCTTGACCGGGCTCGTCTTGCCCGACTCCAGCTCGACGCTCTGCAAGCGGTTGTCGGCCAGCACGTAGGCCTTCTTGCCCTCGCGGTCGAGGGAGAAGGAGGCGCTGTCGGCCCCCAGCTTGGCGATGAGCTTGGCCTCCTTCTTGCGCGGGGTGTACTTCCACAGGTCGAACCCCTTCTCGAAGCGGGCCAGGTACACCAGGGTCTCGCCGTCGGGGGTGAGCTCGGCACCGCGCAGGGTGGCCGAATGGAGCGACAGCCGCACCGTGCGGTCCTCCAGGCCCTCGAGCTCGAAGGTCACCGGCTCGGGGAGCTTCACCTCGTCCACCTTCGCCCCCTCGTCGATCTTCTTCCTGGCGGCGCCTTTACCGGCGGCTGGCTCCTTGTCCTTTTCCTTCTTCTTCTCCTCTTCCTTCTTCTCCTTTTCCTTGAGCTGCTCCAGCTCCACCTCGGAGAGGCGGAAGCGGTCCCAGGCCCTGGTGGTGAGGAAGGCGGCGTAGATGTCGTGCTCGGCCCCCCAGCCGGCGTGGGAGCGGGCGCCATGGCGATCGGAGGTCCAGTACAGTACCTCACCCTTGGCCGCCCAGGTGGGCCGCCCGTCCTCGTAGCCGCTGCGGGAGATATTGATCACCTCGCCCTCCCCCGAGGCGGCCACCAGGCCCACCTCGGAGGACCAGCGTCCGGGGCTCAGGAACTCGACGGCGAAGGTGCGGCCATCGGGAGACCACTGGTACCACTGGTCCCCATCGGCGTAGGAGTAGTTGCGGTCGCCGGGCAGCACGGTGCGTGTGGCTCCGGTGGCCAGGTTCAACACCTTCAAGGTGGTGCGCTCCTCCAGGTAGGCCACCTCCTTGCCGTCGGGCGAAAAGCGGGGCTGGAACTCCTCGGCCGGTGTGGCCAGGACGACCGACTCCTTCAGGGCGGTGGCGTTGAAGAACGCCGGTTCGGCGGGATCGGTGAGGTCGGTGCGGTACAGGTTCCAGCTCCCCCCCCGTTCGCCGGCGTAGAGGAGCGAACGGCCATCGGGGGAAAAGCTCACCGAGCGCTCCTGCTCCGGCGTGGAGGTGATGCGGCGGGTGGCGCCGTCGCTGGTGGAGGTGACGAACACCTCACCCCGGGCGACGAAGGCGATCTCCTTGCCGTTGGGGGAGAGCTCGAACTCGCTGATCTCACCCGCCACGTCCAGACGCTCCACGAGGTTGGTCCGTCTGTCGGTGGCCACGGTCACGGTGAGGCGGCGGCTGGCGGGGGCGCCGGCGGGGCGCACCCAGAGGGCGCCATCGTAGGAGTAGCACAGGTCCCCGGCCCGCGAGATGGAGAGAAAGCGCACCGGGTGAGTGACGTGGGTGGTCACCTGGACGGGGTTGCCGGGGTCGCCGAGGTCCAGGCGCCAGACGTTGAAGGAGCCTGAGCGCTCGGACAGGTAGTACAGGGAGCGCTCGTCGGGGGACCAGACCGGCTGGCGGTCGTCGGCGCCCGGGGCGGTGAGGCGCCGGTGGGTGCCCGAGGCGACGTCATACAGCCACACGTCGCGGGCGAAGGAGGAGTTGTCGTGCTTGCGCCACTCCATCTCGTAACCCTTGACATCGCTGTAGGCCAGGCGGGCGCCGGCGCGGTCGAACACGGCGTAGAGCGCCGGAGTGGTGAGCAGTTGCACCGGCATGCCACCGGACAGGGCAACCCGGTACAGCTCGGGCTGGGCCGGGGTGGGGAAGCCCACGTGGGTCGCCGCATCGAGCCTAGCCGAGGAGAACAACACCGCCGTCCCGTCGGGGGTGAAGCTGGTGGGGAGGTCGTCGGCCGAGTGGAAGGTCAGCCGCCGGGCCTCGCCGCCGTCCGCGGGCATGACGAAGACGTCGAAGTTGCCGTAGCGGTCGGAGGCGAAGGCGAGCTGGGAACCATCCGGGGACCACACCGGGGCGTACTCGTAGGCCGGGTGCACGGTCAGCGGCACGGCCGTTCCGCCGCTGGCCGGAACCTTCCACAGGTCGCCCCGGAAGCTGAACACGATGGTCGTGCCGTCGGGCGAGATGGCGGGGTAGCGCAGCCACAGCGCCTCCTGGGCGGCGAGGGCGTTCCCCTGCCCGCCGCCGGTCAGCAGAGCTGTCGCCATGGCGATGTGCAAGATATTCCTGATCATTGAGTTCCTCCGAGCGTGCCGGGGCGGGGCCGGGGCCGGGCCGCGCGCATCACAGGGAGTGTACGTATGCCGACGAGAAAGGTTGGCGGTCGGGGTAGACTCCCGCGGTGTCGCAGGTGCTCTTCCCCGGCGTGGTTGACGACGGCGCCCCCCGCGAGCTGGAGATCAGCCTCGAGGGCGTGACCCTGCGGGGCACCTCGGTGGCGGCCCGAGCCACTGCCCTGGCCGTGCCCGAGCTGGGGGTGGCCCTGGATCTGGGGAGGCTGACGCCCGCCGTGGCCGCCCAGCCGGTGGTGCTGGTCTCCCACACCCACCTCGACCACTTCTCGGCGGTGCTGGCCTACCTGAATCTGCGGGCCCGATTCTGGCCGGGGGAGCCGCCGCGGCTGGCGGTGCCGGCGGAGGTGGCCGAGCCGCTGCGGGCGGCGCTGCGCCTCTTCCCCGGGGTGGAGTCGGTACGCAAGCGCCTGGAGGTGGACGCAGCTATCGTC
>JABRVY010000036.1:0-1820 GCA_039961755.1 Acidobacteriota bacterium
AGGCGGTACTCACAGTGGTGCTGGAGCCCGGCGAGCTGGGGGTCAACCCACCGCTGCACCTGGCCTACGACCCGGCGCGGCTGGAGGTGGTGCGGGTCGAGGGCGGGGAACTCGACACCTCCTCCGGCAGCGTGCAGGTGGGGGTGTCGCACTCACCGGCCGTCGGATGGGTAACCGCATCCTGGCAGGGAACGGCCCGCTCCACCCGCACGCTGCTCACGCTCACGGTGCGGCCCCGGGAGGTGGGGGAGCTGCCGGTGATCTTCGCCGGCCCGGCCGGGGGCGTGGCCGCGCGGCCAGCGACGGTGGTGGCCCTGCCGGCAGGAGGAGCCGGATCGTGAGACTCCGGGGGACCTCGCCCCGACGCCCCCCGCGCGGCTTCACCCTGGCCGAACTGGTCATGGTGGTGGCATTGATCTCCATTTTGGCCGCCGTCGCCGTGCCGACCGGCAGGTTCATGGTCAAGCGGGAGCGCGAGGCCGAGCTGCGGCTGGCGCTGCGCCTGATGCGCAATGCCATCGACGAACACAAACGGCTGGCCGATCAGGGGATGATTCAGGTCGACCTGGGCACCGAGGGATATCCCAAGGAACTGGAGGTGCTGGTCGAAGGGGTCGACATCGTCGGCCAGACGGTGAAGAGGAAGTTCCTGCGCCGCATCCCCATGGACCCCATGACCGGCAAGGCCGAGTGGGGTCTGCGCTCGTACCAGGACGAGCCGGACTCCCGCTCCTGGGGGCGACAGAACGTCTACGACGTGTACTCGCTGTCCGAGGCCACCGCCCTGGACGGCAGCAAGTACAGGGACTGGTGAGCATGCGCAACGCTCGACTGCATTGCCCGTGCGTGGACCGCGTCGGCACCGTCCGGCAGCGCGGCTTCACCCTCATCGAGTTGATCATCGTGGTGGCGATCATCGGCATCCTGGCCACCATCGCCGTCCCCGCCATGCGCACCGCGCCCCAGCGGGCCCGAGAGGCGGCGCTGAAAGAAAACCTCTTCACCATGCGCTCCTGCATCGACCAGTTTCACGCCGACCGCCAGCGTTTCCCCACCTCCCTGGACGAGCTGGTGAGCATGGGGTACATGCGGCGCAAGCCGTTCGACATCACCGGGTCGGACAGCACCTGGGTGGAGATCTTCCAGGAGGCCTCGGACGAAGAGGACGAGCGGCAACAAGAAGCGGGAGTCGGGATCATCGATGTGCGCTCCGGCTCCGACGAGACGGCCCTGGATGGCACCCGCTACTCCGACTGGTAGCTCCCCTCGTCGGGATCGGCAACCGGCGCGGCGGCGCGAGGCCGGCTTCACCCTCGCCGCCATGGTGGTCATCCTGGCGGTGATGGCAATCTTTCTCACCGTTGCGGTGCAGACGGCCACCTTCCAGCGCAAGCGCGAGATGGAGGAGGAGCTGATCTTCCGTGGCCAGCAAATGGTGGAGGGAGTGCGGTTGTTTCGCGCCCGCTTCGGCCGCTTTCCGCTGTCGCTGGAGGAAATGTACAAGGCCAAGCCGCGCTGCCTGCGCAAGCAGTGGGTGGATCCCATCACCGGCAAGGCAGACTGGGTGCCGGTCTTTCTCGGCCAGGACGGACAGGGTGGTCCGGGAGGCGGCGGCGCCGCTCCCCCTCCCACCCCCACGCCGCGGGGCGGCTTCGGCGGGGGCGTGCCGAGCCCCCAGGCCCGCGGGCCCATCATCGGGGTCGCCTCGCGCTCCTGTGAGACCTCCATCAAGATGTTCGAGGGCCGCACCCGCTACTGCGACTGGAAGTTCATCTTCGATCCCCAGCGCCAGGGGCAAGGGGGAGTTCGCCCGCCTCCAC
>JABRVY010000037.1:0-8272 GCA_039961755.1 Acidobacteriota bacterium
CCCCACCCAGCAGCGCCAGGTGATCCATCCGTGATCCTCCCCCCGGCGGCACCCGGCCGGTGCCAGCCTCGAGCCTTCTCACCGTCACCCCAGAAGTGCCGGCGCTCCACCGCGCCACCACCTCACCCCACTCCTCCCCCGCGGCCAGCCAGACCGACACCGCGCCACCCTCGGCAGCCTGCAGGTGCTCGACGCTGCGAGTCAGCTCGTGGCACAGCAGCGCCTCGGCCCGTGCCAGGCTGGCCGGCAGCACCTTCTCGCGCAGCAACGTCAGGCGGCCGCCGGAGACCACCGCGATCCCCAGTGACCGGTCCTCCACCGCCACCACCACCCCGGGACCCCGACCGGGGGCCAGCGCCGCCGCCGCCAGGACCAGCGGCTCGACCCTGCCCAACCTGACTCCCGCGCCGGCGAAGACCTCCTCGAGCGTCGCCAGCGGCCGTTCGAGGGCGAGCAGGATCAGGTGCCGGCCGTTGTCACCGAGTTGCAGGTAATCCAGGCGAACGTCTTCGGGCCGGCAGGGCAGCAGCTTCTTCAGCCGCCAGCGCAGCTGCTCCTCGGCGTCCTGGCGCTGGCGCGGCAGCACACCCACATCCACCACCAGCGCCCGCATCCAGGCATCGGGGAGGGTCAGCGAGGCGTGCCGGGGGACCTTGTCCAGGCGAGCCAGCAGGGCGCGCAGGGCGGCTTCCAGGCCGGCCCGTTCGATCTGCAGCACGCCCACCGGTCCCAGCTGGAACCAGGGCGCCGACAGAGGGACGGTCGCCACCTGCAGAAGGGCGTCACGCCCGCTGGACAGCCGGCCGTAGGCCAGGTGGTCGGCAAACGCCGCAAAGGCGTGGGGAGGAGCAGGCGTATGGAAGAGGTGTGCCAGCTTCATTCGACGAAGGTCACCTTGTTCACTTCGCGCAGCGTGGTGACGCCCGCGAATACTCGTTCCAGGGCCGACTCGCGCAGGAAGGTCATGCCCTCGGCCTTGGCCGCCCGCTTGATCTCGGCGGCTGGCCGTTTGTCCAGGATCAGGGCGCGGATGTTGTCCGACATGTCCAGCAGCTCCGAGATCGCCGTTCGCCCCAGAAACCCCGTGCCGTTACACTCGATGCAGCCGGCCCCCTCGTAGAAACGCACCCCGCGCACCATCTCCCGGGTCAACCCGGAGTCGTCCAGGAGCGCGTCAGACACCTGCACCTCCCGCCGGCAGTGGGGGCAGATCCGGCGCACCAGGCGCTGCGCCAGCACGCAGTTCAACGCCGACACGAAGTTATAGAGGTCGACGTCCATGTTGAGGAAGCGCCCCAGTACGTCCACCACGTTGTTGGCGTGCACGGTGGTGAACACCAGGTGACCCGTGAGAGCTGACTGGACGGCAATTTGCGCCGTTTCGGCGTCGCGGATCTCACCCACCATGATCTTGTCCGGGTCGTGCCGCAGGATGGACCGCAACCCTCGCGCGAACGTCAAGCCCTTCTTCTCGTTGACCGGAATCTGGGTGATCCCCTGCAGCTGGTACTCCACCGGGTCCTCGATGGTGACGATCTTGTCCTCCTCGGAGACGATCTCCGACAGGCAGGCGTACAGGGTGGTGGTCTTGCCCGAACCGGTGGGCCCAGTCACCAGCACCATCCCGTACGGTTCGCGGATGAACTTGCGCAGCTTGCGCTTGGCCTCCTCGTCGAAACCCAGCACGTCGAGGCTCAGGTTGCGGAACTCGCGGTTGGCCGACTCCTTGTCGAGGATGCGGATGACCGCGTCTTCGCCGTGCACGGTGGGCATGATGGAGACGCGAAAGTCGATGGTCCGTCCTTTCAGCCGCAGCTTGAAGCGCCCATCCTGGGGGATGCGCTTTTCGGCGATGTCCAGTTCCGACATCACCTTGATACGGGAGATGATGGTCGCGTGGTGCCGCTTGTCGATGGGCTCCATGGCCTGGTAAAGCACCCCGTCGATGCGGTACTTGACCAGCACCTCGCGGTCCCGTGTTTCAATGTGGATGTCCGAGGCGCGCCGCTGGATGGCGTTGAAGATCACCGTGTCCACCAGCTTGATGATGGGCGAGGTGTCGGCGGTGATGCGATCGATGGTGAGCGTCTCCTCACCGTCCTCGCTCTCCTGCACCAGCTGGATGCGGAAGTCCTCGGTGGCCTCATCCAGCACCCGCTGGGTGGACTCGGATTTCTCCAGGATCTCCGAGATCTTGCCGGCCGGACCCACCGACACGTCCAGGGGTGCGCCCAGCACCAGCTCCAGCTCGTCCATCACCGTGGGGCTGGAGGGATCGGCCATCACCCCGACGATGACGTCCCCTTCCCGCCGCAGCGGCAGGAACAGGTAGCGCAGCATCATGTCCACCGGAATCTGCCGGAACAGCTCCGCTTCCACCCGGAACTCACTGAGGTCGTTGACCGGCAGTCCCAGCCGGGCGGCGATCTCCCGCGCCCGCTGCAGGTCCTCTTCCTCCCGGGACAGTCCCCACAGCGGCCGCGCCGCGACGGGCAAGGAGGTCTCGCTCATCTCATTGCACCCTCTGAATGAGTGTAAACATGGGCATGTACACCGACAGCAGCAGGCCGGAAATGATCAGGCCCATGAGCACCAGCACCGCCGGCTCCACCAGGGTGACGATCCGCGCCAGCCGCATCTCGATGGCCTCGTCGTAGAAGCGACTGACGTTGAACAGCATCTGCTCCAGGGCCCCGGTTGCCTCGCCCACCTGTACCATGGCCAGGGAGAGGTCGGGAAACAGCTGCGTGGACTGCAGCGAGGTCCACAGCGCCTGCCCTTCCCGTACCCGCGGGGCCACCCGCAGCAGCACCTTGTGCACGAAACGGTTGGTCACCGTGGAGGTGGCAATTTCGATGGCGTTGACCAGCGGCGTCCCCCCTGCCACCAGGGTGGCCAGGGAGCGCACGAACTGGGAGAGGGCAAAGAGGTGAAACACCTCCCCCAGAAACGGCCAGCGCAGTTGCCAGCGGTCCCAGGTGATACCCCCTCGCTCCGAGCGCAGCCAGCGGCGCATCATCACAGCCCCCACCAGCACCCCGCCACCCACGTAGGCGATGTGCTGCTGCAGCCAGTGGGAGCCGGAGATGATGGCCTTGGTGATCAACGGCAGCTCCGCGGCGAACCCCACGTAAAACGAGGCGAAACGGGGGATCACGTAGGTCACCAGCAGCGCCACCAGGCCGAAGGCCAGGGTCATCAGCACCGCCGGGTAGGTGAGCGCCGAGGTGACCTTGCGCCGCACCCCTTCCATCATTTCCTGGTAGCGCACGTAGCGCTCCAGCACCTGTACCAGCTCGCCGGAGCGTTCGCCGGCCATCAGCGAGGCGCTGTAGAGCCGTGGGAAGGTCTTGCCCTGGGCGGCAAACGCCTCCGACAGCGCCGCCCCCGACTTCACCTCCTCCAGCACTCGTCCGAGCATCTGACGCATGAACGAGTCGGTCTGCGCCCTCTGCAGCAGCTCCAGGGACTGCAGCACCGGGATGCCGGCGGCCAGCAGGGTGGCGAGCTGCTGGTTGAAGGCGAGAAAGTCCAGCGAGCCGATGTGCTCGCGCCGGCGCAGGAAGGACAGGGACAGCCCGCGCCGCGCCGGGGTGATGCGAAAGACATGCAACCCCTTGCTCTCCAGCTCCCGGCGCAAGGACTCCTGGGTCGGCGCGTGGTGACGCTGCTCCAGCACCAACCCGTCGGCGGTGCCCACCCGGGCGACGAACTCGCTCACCGCGCTCCCTCCCGCTCGGCCAGCAGCACCAGTACCAGCGCCCGGTTCGCCTCCTCCGAGCGCGCCGCTCCCAAGACGAACGTCTGCCCCGTGCGCAGTGTCAATGTGGTGCGGAGAAGCGGCTGCAGCCTTTCGGCGCCGGCGTCGGCGGCGATGCGCCGGGCGAACTCCAGCTGTGCGAGCTGCAGGCGGTCACCGTCCTGGGGCACCGCCCGCACCACGAAACGAACGTGGTAGCGATCGACCACCGCGGCTTCCACCGTGGACCCATCGGCCGCCGTGACGACCAGCGTGTCCAGCTCGGAGTAGGAGGTGAAGCGAAAGAGCTGCTGCAGCTCGCTGCCCACCCCGGAGATCAACGGCGCCGCCGGGCCCGGGGTGGGCGGTGTGGTAGAGGCGAGCAGCACCCGCAGCCGGATGGTGTAGTTGGGGGCCGCCACATCCCAGGTCGCCACCGCTGCGGCTATCCGCTCCAGCACTGCGGTGGTGTCGCGCACGGTGATGGCGTTGAGCTTGGGCTGCAGGAGTACGCTGCCCTCCGGCGACAGCAGCGGCTCCACCAACAGAGCAGCCTCGCGCGCTGGCCGGAAGTGCAGTTGAAAGACCCTCACCTGCTGGTCGGACGCCGCCACGAGCCACGGCGCCGCCGCCATCACCGCCACCCCCAGCGCCGCCACCCGTGCCACTGCCCTACAGCTCCAGCCCCGGATCGATGATGAACGCCACCTGCACCTCGCCCGAGGCGCTGCCGGCGAACTGATACAGGCGCACGTGCTCCCCCTCCACCTCCACCGCCGCTGGTGCCAGGGGAGGGGAGGCTTGCAGCAGCAGCGGCCGCTGCGCCACCGCCGGCCCCGCGGGCGGCCCCTGGCGCAGGGTGCCGAGACCGACCAGCAGCACCCCCACCACGGCAGCGGCGGCCGCCAACCAGCGGCGCCGGCGCGACCTGAGGCGCGCCTCCAGACGGCGCTGGTGCACCGCCGCCAGCACCTCGGACACGAAAGCATCGTCCTCCACCGCGCTGGCGTCGCGCTGGAAAGCATCGGCCAGCAGCAGTGACGGCTCGCGCTCCTGCGCGGCCGCCCGGCAGGGAGCGCACTCGCGCAGGTGGGCGCGCACCTCCCGTTCCGCCTCCGCTTCCAGCTCCATCGCCAGGTAACGCCCCAGCACCCGCTGAACCTCGGCACACCTCGTCATCGCCGACCTCCCTGGGGGAGGTACTCGGGGTAACGGCGCGCCAGCTCCCGGCGCAGGACCGCCCGCGCCTGAAACACGTGGTTGCGCACCGTCGCCTCGCTACATCCCAGGATCTGGGCCACCTCCGCGGTGGCCAGACCCTCCACCTCGCGGTAGAGGAACGCGGCTCGCTGGCTGGGGGTCAGCTCCTCCGCCAGCTCGGCGAAGATCCCCTGCACCTCCTGCTCCGCCAGCTCCCGCGGTGCCGTTGCCCCGATGCGATCCGACACCAGACGCAGGTGGGAGGCGTGGGTGCGCTCGCGGCTGTCGCGGGAGCGCAGCACGTCGATGGCGATGTTGGTGGCAATGCGGTACAGCCAGGTGGAAAATGACCACGCCTCGTCATAGCGCTTGAGGTTCTCCCAGGCGCGCACGAAGGCGAGCTGGGCAACATCACGAGCCTCCTCCATGTCGCCGAGCACACGACCGGCACAGCGCCGCACCCCCGCCTGGTGACGGCGGACCAGCTCGGCGAACGCCGTCTCGTCTCCGCTCCGGGCGGCTCGCGCCAGCTCCCGATCGTCCCGCTCCCGGGTCACGTTCGGCCTGACCTGTACGAGGCGTAACAACGCCATGGCACGTCCTACCTCCCCCTCACGTGTACGGGGCGCCACCCTCCGGCGTTGAGGCGGCGGGAGTATACGCCAGGGTGAGGGGTCAGGGGACGGACGCCCGACGCGCCACCTCCCTCCGCCGACCTTGCCTCGGAGGTCCGCCAGGTCTACTGGTTCTCGCTCTCCCCCCCGTTTCCAGGTTCAACGGAGGGTCGCAGGTCGGCGCTATCCTCGTAGGGGCGGATGGCGGCGGGACCCCGATGAATCAGCCGCACCAGCTCGGTCTGGGTGGTGGTGCCCGTCTTGGCAAAGATACTGGAAAGTTGAGTGTGGGCGGTGTTGCGGCTGATCCCCACATGAGCCGCTGCGGCGGTGAGGGAGCGGCCATGGGCCAGGCCCATGGCGAGGCGGGCCTCGGCCGGGGTGAGGTCATACAGGTCGCGCAGCATGCGCTCGGGGGTGACGTGGGTGCGCTCGGGGTCGGCAATGAAGACGATGGCGGCGGGGTGGCGGCCACCGCCAGGCGCGGTCGATCGGCTCAGTGAGACGACGATGACGTCCAGCGGCACGGCGTGGGCGGGTCGCGCCAGGCGCAGGCCGGCGCTGCGCGTGCGCCCGCAGGCCGCCGCCTCCCGGCACACCTCGCGGATGGCGGCGTGCAGCCGACCCGTGGCTGCCGGCGTGGAGGCGCGCAGGCTTTCACCGGCCACGGTGAGACCATCACCCGCGGCCAGCAGGCGATCAGCCAGCCGGTTGACCATCAGGGGGTGGGCGCGCTCGTCCACCATGATGGCGCCCAGGGCAAGGCGGTCGAGGGCCGCCGAGGAGGCGGCGCTGGCGTGCTCGGCAGCGCTCAGGCGATGCTGCACCTGGACGGCGCGGAGGAGGTGGGGCAGCCACGTCGCCAGGGTGCGGGCGTCCTCGTCGGTGAACGGCGCCTCGCGGGGTCGGAAGAACCACAGAGAGGCAAACGCGCCCTCCACCGCGTGCAGGGCCACCCCCAGGGCCTGGCCCAGACCGGCGGGAGCCAGCACCAGCCGGCCGAACTCGGAGTTGGCGACCAGCTCGAGGGACACCTCCGCACCGGTGCGGATGGGCTCGCCGATGTGGCGCTCGGCGGCCTCACACAGGGGGTCCCGGGTGGGGTCCACGGCGCCGCAGGCAAGGACAGCGGCGGGCTCGAGCCCGGCGATGGCGAGGACGCCGGCGGTGGTACGGTCGCCGGAGCCCGTCCTGAGGAGAGCCGCCGGGGCCGCCAGCCGCCCGGCCAGGGAGGCGAGGGTCACAGGCCACAGTTCGGGATTCAAGGCGGCGTCGTAGAGGATCCCGGCGGCTGAAAGGGCATCGCTGGTCGCTCCACGCCCACCTTGTAGTTCCTCTGCATCGCGCCCGCGCTCGATCATCGCCCCGAAATGACCGGGAAAGCCTAGCACGGGAACCATCTCAGGGCAAACGGCCCCGGCGACGCCAGCGCCGAACCCGCCCGAGGTTGTATGGCACACCTACTCGCCGCGCAGGCCCAGCGAGCGCAGATGGTAGAGCAACCCCTGACGGGTGAGCCCGGCGCGACGGGCGGCCTCGCTGCGATTGCCGCCGCTGGCGGCCAGCAGGGCGCTGAAGTACTCGGTGAGGAAGCGATCGCGCGCCGCGGCGAAACTTTCCAGCGGTGGCGCAGGGGCCGGAGGGACGACGTCGAAACGCTCGGGGCCAAGGACCTCCCCCGGTCGAGCGGCCACCACGGCGCGACGCACCACCCATTCCAGCTCCCGGGCGTTGCCTGGCCACGGTGCCTGGCGCAGGGCCTCGAGCGCCGCCGGTGCCAGCCGCACCCCGGGGCGCTCGCAGTCGCGGGCCGCCCGCTGGCAAAACAACACCGCCAGTTCCTCGATGTCCTCCGGGCGCTCGCGCAGCGGCGGCACGTGAATCACCGCGGCGGCCAGGCGGTAGTAGAGATCGGAGCGAAATTCTCCCCGCGCTGCTGCCGCCTCCAGGTCGCGGTTGGTGGCGGCCAGAAAACGTACGTCCACCACCTTGACGCGCGTCGACCCGAGCCGGCGCACCTCGCGCTCCTGCAGCAGGCGGAGCAACTTGGCCTGCAGCTCCAGGGGCAGCTCGCCGATCTCGTCCAGCAGCAGCGTCCCGCCTTCGGCGGCCTCCACCAGGCCCTCGCGATCCTCTTGGGCCCCGGTGAAGGCTCCGCGCACCGCTCCGAACAGTTCGCGCTCCAGGATGTGGGCCGGCAAGGCGGCGCAGTTGATCGGCAGAAACGCCCCCCGCCGCCCCGAGGTGCGGTGCAGCTCTCTCGCCACCAGCTCCTTGCCCGTGCCGGGCTGACCCGTGATCAGGACCGGGAAGGGGAGTGGCCCCCAGCGGGCGATGAGCTCGCGCACTCGCTCGAGAGCGGCGGAGCGCCCCGCCAGGACGCTGCCGACCCGGGGATGTTCGTCGCTGGCCTCGCCCTGCGTCCCGGCCACGCGCGCCAGACCCTCCAGCGCAACGCGGACTACCGCGTCCACCGCCCCACCCCAGCGAACAGTCACGCCAGCGGTGGCGATGGCGCCGTCCTCGGCCTCACCATCGCCCCAGGCACCCAGCGGCCGGTCACCGCGCCAAAGTTCCACCCGGGAGAGGCCGAGCGCGCGAGCCAGCGGCTCCAGATAGATGCCCTCAGCGCAGGCGGTGCCGGCGGTCAGGGCGCCCACCAGCGCCCGCGTCAGGGCGACGGGGTCCGTCCGCTCGACGGCACGCAGACAGGCGGCCC
>JABRVY010000038.1:0-4253 GCA_039961755.1 Acidobacteriota bacterium
TCCCACCCTGCTGGCGTTTTTCACCTGCATGTTCATGCACGCCGGGTGGCTGCACCTGCTCAGCAACATGTTCATCCTCTTCCTCGCCGGGCCGGCGGTGGAGGACGTGTTCGGACGGCCGCTCTTCAGCGCCCTGTACCTGGGGGGAGGGGTGGTCGCCAGCCTGGTGCACATCGCCAGCTTCCCCTCCTCGGAAGCCCCGCTGGTGGGTGCCTCGGGAGCGATCGCGGCGGTCATGGGTGCCTTCATGGTGCGCTTTGCCCGCACCCGCATTCGCTTCTTCTATGTCCTCTTTCTCATCCGTGGTGGGACGTTCACGGCGCCGGCCTGGTTCATGCTGGGGCTGTGGCTACTGCAGCAGCTCTTCTACGCCTCGCTGGTGAGTGACGAGTCGGGGGTGGCCTATGCGGCCCATGCCGGCGGCTTCCTCGCTGGCGCCGTGGCGGCGCTGGCCATCAAGCACTACCGGGTCGAGGAGCGGGTGATCAATCCGGCCATCGAGCGCGAGATCTCCGTGCAGCAGCACCCGGCCCTGGAGGAGGGGATGGCGTTGCTGGCCCGGGGGGAGCTGGAGGCGGCGCGGCAGGCGCTGGGCAAGGCCCTGGCGGAGGATCCCCGCAACGGGGACATTCACCTGGCGCTGTGGCAGAGCTACGTGAACGAGAGGCGCGGTCCCGAGGGTGCCCGGCACCTGCAGGCGGTGATCGATCAGGAGGTGCGCAGCGGCGAGTATCAGCTGGCCCTCGAACACTGGCGGGAGCTGCGTCGCAACGCCGGCACCGGGGGCTCGGCGGTGACCCGCTGGCGGCTGGCGGCCGCGGTGGCCGGCGCCGACCCCGAAGCGGAAATCGAGATCCTGCGGACGTTGATCGGCGACGGGGAAGCGCAGGCGCTGGCCGAGAAGGCAGCCCGGCGGCTGCAGGCCCTGGGTGTGCCAGTCGACCCGCTGCCGCCCCCGCCGCCACCCGAGCCGGAGCAGCCCGTTGCGCCCCTGGAGCTGTCACCTCAGGCGGGTCCCGGTTCCAACGAAGGGGCGACGGGGTTCGACATCGAGGCGGTGATGCCGGAGGCGTGCAGTGACGACGGGCTGCTGCTGCGGGGCGGCGACGCCGGCACCGAGCTGGCGTCGTTTGCTCATCTCGAGGCGGTGGCGGCGGTGGGCATCACCGGAGAGGGTAAACCTTACCTGCTCGTCGACCTCATCACAGCTGAGGGGCGCGGGCACCGGGTGCTGCGCCTGGTGAGCCATCAGTTCGACCCTCGCCCCGTCGTCGGCAGGCCAGACCTGCCGCCGCTGGCCGCCCTGCGGGAACTGCTCCAGCGGATCGTTGCCGCCTCGGGGGCCGCGGTGGTGGCCGGGCAGGAGGGGATCAGTGGGGGGCGCTTTCCCATGTTCGAAACGGTGGAGAGCTATGAAGACGCTGTACTGGCACCGTTCAGGACCAGCGCATCTGCGGGCCGGGGCGCATGAGGGTTGAGCCCGGGCGGGGGCGATCCCGTCGCCTCAGCTCGTCGTCCACAGGGCACCACACGAAGGTGTAGGAGGAAAGGGGAGCGAGCGGGGTGTTGCAATTCCTCCAGGGGGCGATTATCGTGCACTTTGTGAATGTTGGTACACCGACAGCCGCCAATGCGACCAGCCGCGGGGAACCGGCGCAGACCGGCAGTGCGGCGGAAGGAGGGAGTGAATGTCGAGGTTGAAGGCGAAACTGGCACAGAAGATCGAGGAGCATCGGCCGCGCACCGCCAAGCTTCTCAAGGAGCACGGTGACGTCAAGATCGGCGAGGTGACCATCGCCCAGGCGATCGGAGGTGCCCGCGGGGTGCGATGCCTGGTCACCGACATCTCCTACCTGGATCCCTTCGAGGGGATTCGCTTCCGCGGCAAGACCATCCCGGAAACCTTCGAGTGCCTGCCCAAGGTGCCGGGGTGCGAGTACCCCTACGTGGAGGGGTTCTTCTGGTTCCTCCTGACCGGCGAGGTGCCGACCATGGAGGAGACCCTCGAGGTGGTGGAGGAGTTCAAGAAGCGCCGCGCCATCCCCGAGTACGTCAAGGACGTACTGCGCGCCATGCCTCGCGATACCCACCCCATGACCATGTTCTCCGCCGGCATCCTGGCGATGCAGCGGGAGTCGATCTTCGTCAAGCGCTACAACGAGGGGATGAAGAAGAACGACTACTGGGAAGCGATGCTGGAGGATGTGCTGAACCTCCTGCCCAAGCTGCCGGTGCTGGCCGCCTACATCTACCGCATGAAGTACAAGGCCGACGTGCACATCGCCCCGCACCCGGACCTCGACATGGGCGGCAACTTCGCGCATCAGATGGGCTTCGGCAAGCCCTATGACGACGTGGCGCGGATGTACTTCATCCTCCACTCGGACCACGAGTCGGGCAACGTCTCGGCGCACACCACGCACCTGGTGGCCTCGGCGCTGTCGGACGCGTACTACTCCCTGTCGGCCGGCATCAACGGCCTGGCTGGCCCCCTCCACGGCCTCGCCAACCAGGAGGTGCTCCGCTGGATGATGAACTTCCAGAAGAAGCTGGGTGGCCAGGAGCCTACTCCGGAGCTGGTGGAACAGGCGCTGTGGGACACGCTGAACGCCGGCCAGGTGATCCCCGGCTACGGCCACGCCGTGCTGCGCAAGACCGACCCGCGCTACGTGGCGCAGCGGGAGTTCTGCCTGAAGAACCTGCCCGACTACCCCCTATTCAAGCTCATCGACATGATTTACCAGGTGGCCCCCGGGGTGCTGACCAAGCACGGCAAGACCAAGAACCCGTGGCCCAACGTGGACGCGCAGTCGGGCGTCATTCAGTGGTACTACGGCCTCACGGAGTGGGACTTCTACACGGTGCTGTTCGGCATCGGCCGCGCCATTGGCGTGCTCTCCAACATCACCTGGGACCGCGCCCTGGGCTATCCCATCGAGCGGCCCAAGTCCGTCACCACCAAGATGCTGGAGGACGTGGCGGCGCAGTCCATCAAGGCCGACGACCTCGGCTCCGACTGAGCTCGCTCCTCTCGAAACGTCAGCGGCGCCCGGGGCAACCCGGGCGCCCGTCGTTTGTGAGAGGGGACAACGCTCCGGGCAGGAGAATTGTAAAGTCTCTACAAAACGTAGTGCGCTTGTAGAGATGAGTCGAGCGTGCTACGGTCACTCACAGGTAGGGCTTGCCGATGACCTGCGCTCGGGGCGGCCGTCGGTAGTTGTCAGGTGAGGTGGGCAGGGGACTCGGCGCGGCAGCGTAGGGCATCCCCGGCAGTGGGGTGCCGGTGCCGCCGCAGCTGGAGGAGGCGGCGATGGTAACAACGGTTCGGGGTCTTGGCCTTTCTCTCGGGGTGGCGGTGTTGTGGCTGGGCAGCGTTGCCGTGGCGTCAACTGTCAGCGGCGGCGATGCGCCGTGTTGCGGGGCGGTGCAGGGCGCAGGCCAGCCCGTGGGGGATGTTCTCTGCGATCCGCCGGTGCCGGCGCTGGATGAATTGCTGCTCGAACCCGCCGAGATGGTACTTCCACCTGGGGCTCTCGGTCTGGGTGGCCTCCCCACCGGAACGGATCGGCTGGCCGGGTGGCAAAGGCTGACCTTCGGGGGAGCGGGGATGACCTCCACCACGCTCCTCAACGAAACCTTCGAGGCCACCTGGCCGGGGAGCGGATGGCAGGTGGGGACCAATGCGGGCAAGGCGGACGCCAAGTGGGGCCGGTCCACCTACCGCAAGGCCGGCGGAGCGGCCAGCATGTGGTGCGCCAAGAGCGGTACCGCGGCGCCGCCCGACGGCGGCACGGTGCCCAAGAACATGACCACCTGGGCGATCGTCGGCCCCATCAATCTGTCGACCTACAACGCCGGAACGCTGGCCTTCGATCTCTGGCAGCAGACCGGCAGCGGCGATTATTTCTTCTACGGCGCCTCCACCAACGGCACCAACTTTACAGGCTGGAACGTCACCTCCAACACCTCGGGGTTCGAGCGGGTCACCCGGGACATTACCAACTGGGGGACGTTGGGCAATCTTGCCGGGCAGGGCTCGGTGTGGTTCGGTTTTTTCTATATCTCCAACGACGACGAATCCCGCGCCGAAGGCGCCTACGTGGATAACGTGCTCCTGACCGCGGATTCGGGCGGCGGAGGTGGCGGCAGCTGCGGCACCTACATCACCACGGAGGACAACGAGAACAACGCGGGGACGGGGGTGAAGGACGACGACATGGGGGTGTCGGGCAAGGGGCAGTGTCTCTACAACA
>JABRVY010000039.1:0-14951 GCA_039961755.1 Acidobacteriota bacterium
GGCGTGGCAGGAGGTGGGGGGTGGTCGGGTGGAGGTGGCGGTGGCCTACCGGGTGGATGCCTCTCGGCGCCGGTACGGGTTTGCCGTGGGCGAGTATGACCGCAGCCAGCCGCTGTGGATCGACCCCATCCTCCAGGCCACCTACCCTTGGGGGGCTCGTCCTTGGACGTGGCGAAGGCCCTGGCGATCCACCCTGGAACCGGCGAGGTGTACGTGGCGGGCGTGACGAACTCGACCAACGCCCCAACACCACGGGCGGGGCGCAGGCAGGCTTCGCAGGCGGTTTGGACGCCTTCGTGGCGCGGTTGACGGCGGGCCTGACGGGAGGGACGGTGGCGGACATGAGCGTGGCCTTCGGGGCGCTACCCGGGGTCCTCGCCCCCGGGGTCAGCTACCCGGGCCTGGGGCTTTCCTGCACCAACGCCGGCCCGGACCCGGCCACCAGCGCCACCTGTGCGGTGGCCGTTTCGGCGGGCACGGTGAGCGCGGTGTCCTGTACGCCGGCGGTGCCGGTGGGCTCCCTGGCGGCGGGTGGTACGATTGCCTGCACCTTTACCTTCACGACGCCGGGCAGTCAGGGCGGGGGCAACACCCCGGAAACCGGGGTCACCTTCACCTTCACCGCCGGCGCGGCCAACGACGCAAATCCGGCCAACAACACGGCCACCAGCGGGCCGACGCCCATCCCGCTGGTGGATGCCCTGGACGATGCGGCCACCTTGCCGGCCAACGCCGTGGGGGCGACGTTCAACGTGGGGGCCAACGACCAGTACGGGACGGGGTCGTTGCCGTCCACCGCCACCTTCAGCCTCCTCGGCGGCACGACGTGCGTTGGGGCCACCTGGAGCGGGTTCGGTGTGGTGAGCTTCAACGTGCCGGGTTCGGGGAGCTGCCTGGTGAACTACCAGGTCTGTGTGGGTTCTGCCTGCGACACGGCGCGGCTGACGGTGACGGCGCAGCAGGTCGACGCGATCCCGACGCTGGACCTGTGGGGGCTCGTGCTCCTGCTGGTTCTGGTGGCCGGCGCGGGCGTGTTGCTGCTGCGGCAGGTGGGGGCCTGAGTTCGGGGGAAAGCACACGCGCGGACGGGGCCTTGGCCCCTCCGTGCGGTGTTCGTCGCACAGTACCGCCCTGCTCCTCCGGGCTCGAACACGGGGGAGGAGAGCGCACGCTGACCGCTGGTGAGGCTCCACCTGATCTGGGGTGGAGGAGGAGATGGTGACCCTGCAGGGGAAGGTGGAGCCACGGGGTCGGAGCGGGAGGCGGAGGTGCTGGGCGTGAGGCGGGGTTGTGATGCCGTATCGCGCGTAACCTTCTGCCCGGCCGGCGTTTCCCTGTGGGCGGGGTCGGGAAGGTGCAACGGCCCGGGCAAGCGCGTTATAATGATGAGGAGGCGCGGGATGAGGAGCTTTACCGCCGTCATTGAAAGGTGTCCGCGCACCGGCCTGTACGTGGGCTATGTGCCGGGTTTTCCGGGAGCTCACAGCCAAGGGGCGAGCCTTGATGAGCTCCAGCGAAACCTCGAGGAGGTGATCGCCGTGCTCCTCGAGGATGGCGAACCTGAGCTGGAAACCGAGCTGGTGGGGATTCAAACCGTCAGGGTCGCTTGAAGAATGCGGGGCTATCCCGTCCTGAAACCGCGAGAGGTTGCGGCGATCCTCGCGAGGTTCGGTTTTCGGGAGGTTCGCCAGCGCGGGTCTCACAAGCAGTACCGCCACGAGGATGGGCGTATCACAACAGTACCGTTTCATCCAGGGCGCGAAATTTCTCCAATCCTCCTGCGGCAAATTGCCGAGGACGTCGGGGTCCCCTTGGAGGAGTTTCTGGCCTGCCGGAGGTGAGGCCCCCGGGAGGGTAACCGCGTTCCGGAAGATCCTCCCACTTCGGGAAAACGTCTGCGCGCTCGGAGAGGTGTTGCAGTCTACCCCGCCGCGCTGCCCCAGCGACGCCCCCGCGTGGGATTGCGGGAATGGTGAGCCTCACCCGGTCGCCGAGGTGAGAACGGGCCGATCCCAAGGCGGAGCCGGGCACCATCGCGGACCTGGTGTAGGGCCAGCGGTCCTGTACGCCCTGGGCCGCGGCCGGCCAATTGCAGGCTCTTCTGGGAGCACCGGGGGGGAGCGCCGTTGGTCCACCCGGAGGAGGCTTGTCGCAAGTAGAAGATAGCGTTCATGACTGAAGATTGACACGTTGCCCAGCATGGTATAACCTGAACCTACCGCGGTCGGGCTTGGGCTGCGCCGGCTGGAGGGGGGACAGCAATGGGTTCAGCCAGAATCACTGGGGTCTTTCGGCGGAGGGCAATCGGGACGTTTCTGGCGGTCGGTTCGTTCCTCATGTTCGCTGCGGTCGGCGCCGCCGATGATGACTGCCTGATGTGCCACTCCCAGGCGGATGCGTTCGATAACCCGGAGCAGGCCAAACGCCTGGTGGTGACCCGCGAGAGCCTGGCTGGCTCGGTGCACGGCCCGCTGGATCTGTCCTGCACCGCCTGCCATGCGCCCATGGACTACCCGCACCCCGAGCAGCGCACGACCACCTGCTCACCGTGCCACGAGGACGTCGAAAAGGTCTACGCCAAGAGCCTGCATGGCTACGCCTTGGCGCGCGGAAATCGGCGCGCGCCGACCTGTGCCAGCTGCCACGGCAACCACGCCATCCTGCCGTCCTCGAACCCGTCGTCGCCCACGCACAAGGTGCGGCTGCCCGCCACCTGTGCCTCCTGCCACGGCCAGGCGGGCCTGTTGACGGACCAGCTGGTGCGGCTCCCGCAATCGTTCCAGGAGTACGCTCGTTCGGTACACGGCCAAGGAACCACGCGGGGAGTGGCGGCGGCCGCCTCCTGCGCTGACTGCCACAGTGTGCACGACCTCAAGGGGGCGGGGGATCCGACGTCTCCCATCAACCACCTCAACGTCGCCTCCACCTGCGGTCAGTGCCACCCCGACATCCAGCTGCAGTACGAGCGCTCCATCCACGGCCGGGCGCTGGCCGCCGGCATCCGGGACAGTCCCACCTGTACCGATTGCCACGGGGAACATTTCATCCTCTCTGCCCGCGACCCCGACGCCAGGGTGTTCGGGGTGACCCAGGCCACCGATACCTGCGGCCGGTGCCACGACGATCCCCTGATCATCGCCAAGTACGGTTTTCAGGAAGGGGTGGTGGGTTCGTATCTGGACAGCTACCACGGGTGGGCCAACCGGGCGGGGTATGGACGAGCGGCGCGCTGCATCGACTGCCACACCGCGCACTCGGTCTTGCCTGCCGCCGACCCGGGGTCGTCGATTTCACCGGAGAGGATCGTGGCCACCTGTGCCACCTGCCATCCAGGGGCGACCGCCAACTTTGCCGCCTCCTACGATCACCGCTCCGCCTCCATCGTGGCCAATCCTGTCAACCGTGCGATCAGGCATATCTACTTGTGGCTCATCGCCCTCATCATCGGCGGCATGGTGGTGCACAACCTCGTGATCATCAACTATTTCATGATCAAGCGCCGGCAGGAGCACATCGCCTCCGACACCACGGTCACCCGGTTCACCATGAACGAGGTGGCGCAACACCTGATCCTCACGGTAGCCTTTCTGGTTCTGGTGGTGACTGGCTTTGCGTTGCGTTTCCCCGACGCCTTCTGGGTACGTTTCCTGGCCTCCCTGGGGATGTCCGAGGGAGTGCGCGGTGATATCCACCGCGTCGCCGGCGTGGTGTTGATCCTGGTCTCCTGTTACCACGCCTGGTACGTTCTCGCCACCAAGCGTGGCCGGATCGAGTTCAAGGCGCTCTTCCCGAATCGCAAGGACATTTCCGACCTGATCGAGAACATCCGGTATCACACGTTCCGCTCCGAGAAAAAGGCGCGCTTCGGCCGTTACGACTACTCCCAGAAGGCCGAATACTGGGCGCTGGTGTGGGGCACGATCCTGATGGCTGTCACCGGACTCATCCTCTGGTTCCCGACGACGGCGGCCAGGTTCTTGCCGGCACTGGCAATCCCGGCTGCCCAGACGATCCACTACTACGAGGCGTGGCTGGCCACTCTGGCCATCCTGGTGTGGCACTTCTTCTTCGTCATCTTCCACCCGGAGGAGTACCCCATGAGCTGGACGTGGCTCACCGGCAAGATGAGCAAGAAGTCCGCCATGGAGCACCACGCCGCGTGGTTCGAAGAGGAACTGGAGACGACGGAGGCTGGGCCGGCCAATCCCGGGCAGACCAAGCCAGACGACGCCTGAGGGTTCTCAGGCAAGAGCGACGGGGCTCGCCTCGACCCACGCTGGCCGGTACGCGGCGGCGCACCGATTGCTCGTCTCGCGCCCCCGGTCGCGAGGCCCGGAAGCTGCCCGCCCGGCACTCGCTCTCCATGCGGTCGGCCGAGGAATGTGAGCAGGGACTGCTGAAGTTTTGTTGAAAGAGTCGGGCGACCGACTCGCAGGGCAGTTCACGCCGTCGGCCAGTTGCGAGGCCCGGCTGCCCAGAGGGGAGCCTACGATGAGCGAACCTTACACGTTGCCGGTGGTGCCGCTGCGCGAGGCGGTGTTCTTTCCCGGGGTGACCGCGCCGCTCGGGGCGGGGCGGCCGGGGTCGGTGCGCGCCATCGAGGCGGCGCTGTCCTCCTCGGAGCGGCGCGTTTTCCTGCTGGCGCAGCGCGAGAACACCGAGGAGGTGCGCATCGAGGGGCTGCACGCGGTGGGCACGGTGGCGCACATCGTGCAGTCGCAGCGGGGCCCGGCGGGTATCCAGCTGATCGTGCACGGGGAGCGGCGGGCGCACGTGCTGCGGGTGGCCGAGCAGCAGGGCTACCTGGTGGCCACCCTGCGCGACGTGGAGGTGCCGGCCGTGGTGGACCCCGCGGATGCGGGATTCATCGCGCTGCTCAAGGAGGTCCGGGAGCGGGCGAGGGAGCTGGGTGAGAAGCTCGGGCTGCCGCGCGAGGCAGTGCAGCAGTTCCTGGCCGAGTCCTCCGATCCGGGGGCTCTGGCCGACCTGGTGGCGGCCTACGTGGAGATGCCCCACGCCGAACGGCAGGCGTTGTTGGAGACCGCCGGGGTGGAGGAGCGCCTGCGGGCGGTGCTGGTCCCCATGCAGCGGCAGATCGCCGTGCTGGAGGCGCAGGCGGCGATCAAGTCCAAGGTACAGCAGGAGGTGGGAGACCGCCAGCGGGAGTTCTTCCTGCGTCAGCAGCTCAAGGCGATTCAGCAGGAGTTGGGCGAGGCGGGCGGAGGAGAGGGGTTGGAGGAGCTCAAGGAGCGCCTGGCGGCGCTGGATCTGCCCGAGGTGGCGCGCAAGGAGGTGAATCGGGAGCTCGCCCGTCTCGAGCGCATCGGCGGGGAGGGGCAGGAAGCCCAGGTGATCCGCACCTTTCTCGAGACGGTGGCGGAGCTGCCGTGGAACGAGCGGTCGGCGGAGATCCTCGATCTGGGTCGGGCCGAGGAGGTGCTCGACGAGGATCACTACGCCCTGGGCGAGGTCAAGGACCGGGTGCTGGAGTTCCTGGCGATGCGCGCCCTGCACGCCCGGCGGGAGCGTCGGGACGACGGCGCCCGGGAGGGGGAGCGGCAGGGCAGCGGCGGCGAGGGGGACGCCTCCCAGCGGTCGCCGATCCTGCTCTTCGTGGGTCCTCCGGGGGTGGGGAAGACCTCGGTGGCCCGGTCCATCGCCCGCGCCACCGGGCGCACCTACGTGCGGGTGGCCCTGGGCGGCGCCCGGGATGAGGCCGACATTCGCGGCCACCGCCGCACCTACGTGGGCGCCATGCCGGGGCGCATCATCCAGGGGATGCGCCAGGCCGGCACGAAAAACCCGGTGTTCCTCCTGGACGAGGTGGACAAGCTGGGGGTGTCGTTCCAGGGGGATCCCGCCTCGGCCCTCCTGGAGGTGCTGGACCCGGCGCAGAACGACACCTTCACCGACCATTACCTGGGGATCCCCTTCGACCTCTCGGAGGTGCTGTTCATCGCCACCGCCAACTACCTGCAGAACATCCCGGCCCCCCTGCTGGACCGCATGGAGGTGGTGGAGTTCTCGGGCTACACCGAGGACGAGAAGCGGGAGATCGCCCGGCGCTTTTTGATCCCGCGGCAGCAGCGGGCGGCCGGCCTGGAGGAGGGCCAGTTCGCCCTGGAGGAGACGGCACTCGCCACGGTGATTTCCCGCTACACCCGGGAGGCCGGGGTGCGCCAGCTGGAGCGGGAGATCGGCCGCCTGGCCCGCAAGGTGGCCCGGCGGGTCGCCAGCGGCGGCGAGTCGCCGGCGTGCCTGACCGCTGCCGATGTGGAGGCGCTGTTGGGGCGCCCGAAGGTGCGCCCGGAGCGGGCGGCGCGGGAGGACCAGGTGGGGATCGCCACCGGCATGTACTACACGCCGGTGGGGGGCGACATCATGTTCGTGGAGGTCTCCACCATGCCGGGCAAGGGAGAGCTGGTGCTCACCGGGCAGCTGGGGGATGTCATGAAGGAGTCGGCCCGGGCGGCCTGGAGCTTCGCCCGCGCCCACGCCGGGGCGTTGCACATCGAGCCGGAGGCGTTCACCCGCGATGTGCACGTGCACGTGCCGGCCGGCGCCATTCCCAAGGACGGCCCGTCGGCCGGGATCGCCATGGCGGCGGCCCTGGTGTCGGCGCTGTCGGGCAGGCCGGCGCGGCACGAGGTGGCGATGACCGGCGAGATCACCCTGGCCGGGCGGGTGCTGCCCATCGGCGGCCTCAAGGAGAAGATCCTGGGGGCGGTGCGAGCCGGCATCACCGAGGTGGTCATCCCGGCCGACAACCTCGCCGACCTTGCCGATCTGCCCGAGACGGTGCGGGCCTCGCTGGTGGTGCACGCGGTGGAGGAGCTGGGGGAGGCCCTCGCCGTGGTGCTCCGCGGCGGCAGCTTTGCCTCCGGCCGTCTGCTGTTCGACGGGCAGCGGCCGGAGGACGTGCCCCCGCTCTCCTCTCGCGCCCACTGAGCCCGAAAGTCGCGCCCGAACCCGAGTGCAGTTTTGGAGCTGGGCTCGGGCATAATGCCGGGCCATGTCGCGGACCCCGCCGCTTGTGACCCTCACGCTGGCGTGGGCCGTGGGAAGCGCGGCGCAGACGGGCGCGCCGCTGCCGGCTGGCGGCGCGCCACCGGATCCCTTGCGGCTCGCCTCGGCCCCCGCCTCTCTGGATGAGCTGGGCTTTGGGGCGCCGGTCGGGTGGGCGGCCGAGATCGATTTCGCGTACTTCAACCTCTGGAATGGGACCTGGCACACCGGCACCATCCACAAGGAGTTCGGTCTCCTGGGGACACCGCTACAGGCGTGGGAGCTGCGCACCCTGGAGGAGCGACACCCCGCCGACGCCATCCACCGCTTCGACCTGGAAGGGTGGGTGGGTGCGGTGACGGTGACCCGGAGGCTCCCCTCCGGGCTGGTGGTGAGCGCCCGGGTGCCGTGGCTCGAGGTGGGCTCTCCCCACTGGGACAGCCTGTCGTCGGGATTCCACCGCGCCGCCGGGCTCGACCAGGCGCGCCGGGACTGGTTTCCGCGCGGGCAGAGCATCGTCTACGCCCACTACCAGGGGGCCACCATCGAGGCCTGGGAGGAGCTGCGCGGCAGCCGCCTGGCCGATGCGACTCTCGCCGTCAGCGGTCCCCTGGGCGCGTTTCTCGGGGGGGCTCACCGCTGGAGCGTGGCGGTGCAGGCACCGACCGGCGAACGCGGCACCCTCGCCGGCAGCGGCGGCTGGGACAGCGGCGTGCGGTGGGGGGCGCAATGGCTGGGGGAGCGGCATCGGCTGACGGCGGCCGCCGGCTACACCTGGCTGGATGGCAGCGGCAGCTTGCTCGGCGCCCGCCGCAGCAACATCGCCTACGCCCAGGTGGTGGGGGCCCGCCGGCTGGGTAGCCGCACCTGGTTCGAGACCAGCGCCCGCGTCGACAGCTCCCCCCTGGCGGCGTTCAGTCCCTCGGCGGTGGGCCGCGAGGCGGTGGTGATCACCCTGCGGCTGGCCCGGCCACTGGGTCGGCAGGGGTGGGTGGCGTTCGAGCTGGGGGAGAACCTCCCGAAGTTCGGGGCAGCGCCGGACTTCACCCTCGGGCTCGGGGTGACCTGTGCCCTGGGCGAGTGAGCGAGGAGCCGCAACCGGGGCCGCCCGGGGCGCAGTGGCAGGGAGGTCTCCCGGGCGGGGTGGGAGCCGCGAGTGGTCGGCGCTAAGCTAGGCCGGAGGAGAGGCCATGCAGCCATACGAGAAGCTCGGCGCGTTCTACCTGGGGCGTCTGGTGGATACGGGAAGCTGGACGACCCGGCCGGACGTGCTCCTCTACGACTCCCGGGACCTCACCACCCACGGCGTCTGCCTGGGCATGACCGGCAGCGGCAAGACCGGGCTGTGTCTGGGCCTGATCGAGGAGGCGGCCATCGACGGCATCCCCGTGCTGGCCATCGACCCCAAGGGCGACCTGGGAAACCTCATCCTGACCTTCCCCGAGCTGCGTCCGGAGGATTTTCGCCCCTGGGTGGACCCCGCCGAAGCGGCGCGCCAGGGTCTCTCCCCGGATGAGTACGCTGCCCGCACCGCCCAGCGCTGGCGGGAGGGGCTGGCCCAGTGGGACCAGGACGGGGAGCGCATCGCGCGCCTCGCGGCGGCCGCCGACGTGGCCATCTACACCCCGGGGTCCGGCGCCGGCCTGAGGGTGAACGTGCTGCGCTCCTTCTCGGCACCGGCGCAAGAGGTGCTGGACGACGAGGAGGCGCTGCGCGAGCGCGTGAGCGCCACGGTGTCGGGTCTGCTGGGGCTTCTGGGGCTGGATGCCGACCCGGTGCGCAGCCGCGAGCACATCCTGCTGGCCAACCTGCTGGAGCGGGCCTGGCGAGGCGGCCGGGACGCCGACGTGGGATCACTCATCCGAGCGATCCAGACGCCCCCCTTCGAACGGGTTGGAGTCCTGGATGTGGAGACATTTTTCCCGGCCCGGGAGCGCATGGCGCTGGCGTTGTCCCTCAATAACTTGCTGGCCTCGCCGGGGTTTGCCGCCTGGCTGGAGGGGGAGCCGCTGGAGGTGCCGCGCCTGCTGTGGACCCCCGACGGGCAACCGCGTGTGTCGATCCTGTCGGTGGCCCACCTGTCGGACAGCGAGCGGATGTTCTTCGTCACCCTCCTGCTCAACGAGGTGGTGGCGTGGATGCGCGGCCAGGCGGGCACCACCTCCCTGCGGGCGTTGCTGTACATGGATGAGGTGTTCGGCTTCCTGCCGCCGGTGGCCAACCCGCCCTCCAAGCTGCCGCTGCTCACCCTGCTCAAGCAGGCCCGCGCCTTCGGCCTGGGGGTGATGCTGGCGACCCAGAACCCGGTGGATCTGGACTACAAGGCGCTGTCCAACGCCGGGACGTGGTTTCTGGGACGCCTGCAGACCGAGCGCGACGTGGCGCGGGTGCTGGATGGCCTGCAGGGGGCGGCGGCGGCCACCGGGGCGGGATTCGACCGGGCCGGCATGCAGGCGCTCCTGGCCGGCCTGCGCAAGCGGATGTTCGTGATGCACAACGTCCACGAGCGGGAGCCGGTGGTCTTCGAGACCCGCTGGGCGATGTCCTACCTGGCCGGTCCCCTCACCCGGGCGCAGATCCAGACCCTCATGGCCCCTCGCAAGGAGGGGAGGAGGGCCGCCGCCGACGCGGCCGGCGCCCCGCGGCCGGCGCCCCGGCCGGCGCCGACCCGCCCCGTGCTGCCCCCCGAGGCCGCGGAGAGCACCGTGCGGCCGGCGCGCCTCGGCGGGGTTGGCGGCAGCGCGCTGTACCGCCCGGCGCTCTACGGCCTGGCGCGGGTGCGCTTCGCCGATCGCGCCGCCGAGCTGGACCTCTGGCAGGAGGTGAGGTGCCTGGCCCTGCTGGACGAGGAGGCGGCGGAGCAGCCCTGGGAGGGGGCGAGCCTCGTTGATCGCGAGCTGCCGCTGGAGAGGGGAGCCCCGGGCGACGGGGAGTTGGCCGCGGTGCCACCGGCGGCCTTGCGGGCCTCGAGCTACCCCAGGTGGGGCAAGGAGCTGGCCGACTTCCTCTACCGCCGGCACGCGCTGCGTCTGTACCGCTCCCCGACGGTGAAACTCGTCGCCCGGGCAGACGAAGGGCGAGGGGAGTTCATCGCCCGCCTGCGCCTGGTGCTGCGCGAGATGCGGGACAAGGAGCTGGCGAAGCTCCAGGCCCGCTACGCGCCGCGGCTCGCCGGCCTGCAGGAGAGGATCCGTCGCGCCGAGGAGCGCGTCCGCCGGGAGGAGGTGCAGCTGAAGCAGCAGAAGGTCCAGACGGCGATCTCCGTGGGCACGACGGTGCTGGGGGCGCTGTTCGGGCGCAAGGCGATTTCTGCCTCCACCGTGGGGCGAGCCACCACGGCGGCGCGCGGCGTGGGGCGGGCGGCGCGGGAGCGGGAGGACGTGGAGCGCGCCCTGGAAGAGAAGGCTCGCCTGGAGGCAGAACTGGCGTCCCTGGAAGCGGAATTCGAGGGGGAAGCGGCGCGTCTCAAGGATCCCCTGGAGGACCTCGATCGGCTGGTCGAGGAGGTGGAGATCCGACCGCGCAAGACCGACATCACCGTGCTGCGCCTGCAACTGGTCTGGACGCCCTGGGCGCCGCCGGTATCGGGAAGTCTCGAACCTCTTTTCTAGCCGAGGGGGCGCGGGTATACTGCGTCTCAGCATGTCCACCGCGGTCAGCCTCACCCCGGGGGTGCGCGGCGCCGTTGCCGCCGAGATGCAACTCGTCGACCCCGGGTGTGCCAGCCCCGGGCCAGTGCTCCTCACCACCGCGAGTGAGCTGGGTGCCTGGCGCGGTGATGAGCTGGCGGAAACCCTGGTGGTGTGTCTGGGTCGGGGGAGCCGGGAAGGGCCGGCGCCCTTTCTGGAGCTCCCCGAGAATGCGTCGCCGACCCTGGTCGGCGTGGCGCTGGAGGCGGCGGTCAGGGCGGCGAAGCTGGCCTTGGGGGTGCGCTCGCGTCACCGGGAACTGGTGGGGCTGGGCGTGGCGCTGGCGGCCGAGCGGAACCTCACCACGCTCCTGGAGCGCATCCTCGGCACCGCGCGGCAGCTGGGGCGGGCTGACGCTGGGTCGCTGTACCTCATCGAGGAGCGCGCCGACGCCCGGGTCCTGCGCTTCGCGGTGGCGCAGAACGCCTCGGTGCCGGCGTTCGCCGCGGCAGCCCCGCTGCCCCTGGATTCCTCGTCCTTGGCGGGGCACGTGGCTCTCAGTGGCGAGACGGTGAATCTGGCCGACGTACGGCAGCTTCCCGGCGATACCCCGTTTCGCTTCAACCCTGCCTTCGATCAGGCGTCGGGGTACCACACCCGTTCCCTGCTGGCGGTGCCCATGGTGACCCGGGGGGGCGAGGTGGTGGGGGTGATCCAGCTCATCAACCGCCGGCACCGTGAAGGTCCCCCCATCACCTCCCCGGAGGCGGCGGACGACATGGTCATCCCCTTCGATGCCGAGGACGTGGAGCTGGTCTCGGCGCTGGCGGCTCACGCCGCGGTGGCCATCGAGAACGCCCGCCTGGTGGAGGAGGTGGAGCGTCTCTTCGAGGGGTTCGTGCGCGCCTCGGTGCGGGCCATCGAGCAGCGCGACCCCACCACCTCGGGACACTCCCAGCGGGTGGCGGCCTACACCGTGGGCCTGGCGCGAGCGCTGGAGCGCCACCCACCGCCGGCCTACCGGGGGGTGCGTTTTTCCCCTCACGAACTCACCCAGCTGCGTTACGCCGGGCTGTTGCACGACTTCGGCAAGGTGGGGGTGCGGGAGGCGGTGCTGACCAAGGCGAAGAAGCTGACTCCGGATCGCCTGGCGGTGGTGCTGGAGCGGTTCCGCCATGCCCTGCGGGCGCGGGAGGTGGAGGTGCTGCGCACGCTCCTGGCCCGGCTGGTGCAGGGAGGTTCAGCTCCTTCAGAGGAGGCCATCCGGGAAGCCGACGAGGCGATCGCGCGCATCGCTCAGGAGATGGACGGGGCGTTGCTCGCCGTCCTGTCGGCCAACGAGCCGCTCGTCCTCCAGGGTCAGCCGCGGGCCGACCTGGCAAGCCTGGCGAGCATGACCTTCCCGGGCACCGATGGCGAGCGGCTGCCGCTCCTCATGCCCGAGGAGCTGCGCGCTCTGGCGGTAAACAAGGGATCCCTGGACGAGGAGGAACGCCGCGAGATCGAATCCCATGTGGTTCACTCCTATCAGTTTCTCATTACTATCCCGTGGCCCAGACGCTTCGCGCGCATTCCCGAGATCGCCTACGGGCATCACGAGCTGCTGAACGGACGTGGCTATCCCCGGCGGCTGTCGGCACCAGAGGTACCCCTGGAGGCACGCATGATGACTGTCTGTGATATCTACGATGCTCTGGCCGCCGGCGATCGGCCCTACAAGCGGGCGCTGCCCCCCGAACGGGCGCTGGACATCCTCACCGAGGAGGTGCGGGCGGGGGCGCTGGACGGGGATCTGGTGGAGGTGTTCATCGCCGCCCGGGTGTACTCCCGCGCCAGCGCCAGCGAGCCCTGGTGAGCGGCGGGCGTCACCGCAGGCGCCAGGTGCCGAAGGTGATCAGGCCGGCGCCCAGCAGGGTGATGGCCACGCCCATGGCCCGCACCACGGCCCGTTCTCCGCGTGGGGAGAGCAACGCCCGGCCGCGCTGCAGGGCCCACAGCAGGGGGATGTACCAGGCGATCACCCCGCCGATCAGCGCCGCCAGCATCCACGCCAGGCCCGGCGCGCCGTGGGTGCGGGCCACCTCCACGAAGGCCAGTCCGGCGGTGACCCACCAGATCCAGTAGTGGGGGTTGGCGGCCGAAACCACCAGCCCGAGGGCAAAGTAGCCCAGCGCCCGGTGGGGTTCCCGCCGCAGGCGGGGGCGCATGTGGTCAGCGGGATAGCGCCGTCGCAAGGAGGCCACCCCGCCCCACAGCAGCACCAGTCCACCGATGATTTCCACCAGCGGCAAGGCGCCGATCCGGCGCAGGACCGGGCCAGCCCCCGCCGCCAGGGAGGCGAAGAGCGCCGCGTCCAGCACCGTGGTGCCCAGGAGAAACCACGCCGCCGCCGCCAGACGCCGCTCCAGAGCCAGGTGCGTGGCCACGATGGTGATGGGCCCGGGGATGGCCACGGTGGCCAGTGACACGATGAACCCCACCGCCACCAGGGCGGGAAAGGGCAGCGGGAGGGTCAGGCCGTTCACGCCCCCAGCTTGTAGCCGATGCGCCGCAGGAAGGTGATGCGAGCCAGCTCGTCCGCATCCGATTCCACCCCCTTGGGGGAGACGCCATCCACCACCCCGAGGATGGCCCGGCCCTCCGGGGTGGCCGCCACCACCACCTGGGTGGGGTTGGCGGTGGCGCAGAAGATCCGGCACACTTCGGGGACGTTCTTGATGGTGTTCAAGATATTGATGGGGAACCCACCCTCCATGAAGATGAAGAAGCTGTGGCCGGCTCCCACCGCCAGGGCGTTGCGGGTGGCGAGCTCCACCAGGCCGGGGTCGTTGCCGCTGCGCCGCACCAGGGCTGGCCCCGAGGCCTCACAGAAGGCGAGTCCGAACTTCATCTGGGAGGCGGTGGTGACGATGGCCTCGTGCAGGTCCTCGACGGTCTTGATGAAGTGGGACTGGCCGAGGATGAAGTTGGTGTTGTCCGGCTTTTCCACGGGCACGAGCATCAGCTCCATGGGGACCTCCTTGCGCTGAACAGGACGAGGGTAGCACTACGGGACCACGGGCCCGGCCATGGCCACCGCCATGGAGGCCACGGCGCGGGCCAGCAGGACCATGAGTTCCGGCGAGGTGGTGGCCAGATCGACCTCCGCCGGCAGATCGGTTTCGGGAGCCCCGGGGGGAGGGGTCGAGGTGCGGAGGACGACCGCGGGTACCCCGCGATGCTGGGCGGCCGCGGCGCCGCTGTGGGGAGCGGCGCGACCGTCGCCCGTTCGCTGCACCAGGCCCTGCTCGCGCAGGGCGCGCAGGACGGCGGCGTTCATCGTTGGCAGGCTCGCCCCTCCCTCCACCGCGACGGTGGTGTGGTGAGGGTACGCCTCGGGGGTGCCCACCCCATCCAGCTCGATCCAGGCGGTGACGCGCCCCTGCAGCTCGTCGAGGAGCGCCTGCGCCCCTGGGGCGCCGTGCACGCCTCCGGCCAGCAGGGCCACCACCACCGGGGCACGGCGGCGGGCGCGGGCGATGGCCCCGGCCGCCTCCAGCGCCACCGCCACCCCGGAGGCGTTGTCATGAGCTCCCAGGGCGTGGGCGTAGGCGTCGTCGATGTGGGTGCGGGTGGCATCCCAGTGGGCTGCCACCACCACCGGCCAGCGCCGCGGATCGGCGCCGGGCAGCTCGATGAGCACGTTGGACCACTCCTGGGTCACCCGCGTGGGGGTGACCCGCAGAAAGTTCTGGCGCCGCGCCGGAAGGGAGCGATCGGCCGCTTCGCCGAGGAGGAGGTCGACGACCCGGGAGGCCGCGGGCGCCCAGGCGTAGCGCGTGGTGATGACATCGCCGCGGGAGGGAGCTCGCTCCCCGGTGAGGCGACCCATGAGGGTGGCAAGACTGGCGATGGCGCTCGTTCCGCCGTCGGGGAAGCGAGAGGAGAGCAAACGCCTGAAGTCCTCGGTCATGGCCAGCCGCGGCAGGCGGGGAATCCAGCCGAACCCCCAGTACAGGGCGACCTGCCGGCGGTCGAAGGTGGGCGAGGCGGCGGGCAACGGCAGGACCACGACCACCACCTCCTCCCCCGGCCGCAGCTCGGAGAGGTCCAGCTGAGCCAGCCCGTCGGTGCCGAAGACCAGCGGCAGTTCGACGTCGGGCCCGCGCGGCCGCAGCAGGACCGCCCGGCCGACCCACCTCACCTCGGGCTGGCCCTGCAGGGTGAGGGGGTTGGACCTGTCGCCGCTGGGGCGCAAGTGCAGGTAGACGGGGGAGCCTACCGGAACGGGGAGGTTGCCGGCGGAGGCGCGGGAGGGGTCCAGGGGAGCTTCCAGCT
>JABRVY010000040.1:0-2026 GCA_039961755.1 Acidobacteriota bacterium
TGGCCCGGCAGCTGGCGGGGGAGGCGGGGGTGGCGGCGCTGGGACCGGCGGCTCGAACGACACCCCCGGGGACGGAGGCGATCGGGCGGGTGTTTGCGGCCGCGGGGACGCCGGTGCTGGTGCTCTTCGACGAGGTGCTCAACTTCCTGAACCGCCACCGCGGCACGGCGGAGGCGTTCCACGCCTTCATCCAGAACCTCACCGTGGCCATGACCGGCACCACCTGCGGAGCGTGCGTCATTTCGTTGCCGCGCAGTGAGGTGGAGATGACCGACTGGGACCTGCAGTGGCAGGAGCGCATCACCAAGGTGGTGCGGCGGGTGGCAAGAGATCTCATCGCCAACGATGAGAGCGAGATCGCCGAGGTGGTGCGGCGACGACTGTTCGAGCAGCTGGGCAACGAGCGGATCCGCAAGGCGGTGGCCAGGGCCTTTGCCTCCTGGTGCTTTGAACGCCGGGCCCAGCTGCCGCCCCAGTGGACGGCGGTGGACACGGCCACCACCGAGGCAAGCGCGCGGGATTTCTTGCAGGCGCGCTTCGAGGCCTGCTACCCCTTTCACCCCGCCACTCTCTCGGTGTTCCAGCGGAAGTGGCAGGCGCTCCCCCAGTACCAGCAGACGCGGGGAACTCTGGCGATGCTGGCGCAGTGGATCGCCTGGGCCTACCGCGAGGGCTTCACCTCGGCGCGGCGAGAGCCCCTGATCACCTTGGGCTCGGCGCCGCTCGAGGACCTGGGGTTTCGCAGCACGATCCTCGGGCAGCTGGGCGAGTCGAGGCTGGCGGCCGCCATCGAGGCGGACATCGCCGGTGAGCACGCCCACGCCCGGGGGCTGGACGCCGATACCAGGGGGGCCCTGCGCGACATCCATCGCCGCCTAGGAACCACGATCCTCTTCGAGTCCTCCGGTGGCCAGGTGGAAAAGGTGGCGCACCTGCCCGAGCTGCGCTTTGCCCTTGGGGAGCCAGAGGTGGACGCCACGTCAGTGGATACCGCCGCCTTCGCCCTGGAGGCCAGGTGCTATTTCATCCGCAGGGTGGGCTCCGATGGCTTCCGCATCGGCTACCAGCCCACCCTCAAGAAGGTGGTGAGCGACCGCCGCGCCTCGCTGGATGGGGAGCGGGAGGTCAGGCCCGCTCTGCTGAAGCTGGTGGAAGAGGAGTTCTCGCGCGGTGCCAGCGTGCCGGTGCTGCCGTTTCCCCAGGAGAGCACCGACGTACCGGACACGCCGCGACTGGCGCTGGTGGTGGCCGATCCGCAGTGGGAGTGGACGGGGGGGGAGCCCCTGGCGGGACGGCTGGGACAGTGGACGAGGTCCTGCGGGAACTCCCCGCGCCTGTACCCGGGCGCCCTGGTGTGGTGCCTGAAGAAGCCGGGGCGGGAGCTGCAGGAGAAGGTAGAGCTGGCCCTGGCGTGGAGGCGGGTGGAACGGGAACTGGAGGAGGGGACCCTCGGCGGTGAGTTCGACCGCAGGGAACGGGCCGAGCTGCAGGCCAGGGTGCGCGAGGCAGACGACGCGGCCCGGGGCGAGGTGTGGGCCGCCTATCGCTTCGCGGTGGTGGCCGAGGCGCAGTCGCCCTGCGGGCTCAAGGTGATCGACCTGGGGGCGGGGCACTCCTCCAGCGGCCACACCCTGTGTGGGCGGGTGCTGGCGGCACTCAAGGCCGAGGCACTGCTCAACGAGTCGGTGGGTGCCGGCTACCTGGAGCGCCACTGGCCGCCGGCGTTCAGGGAGGAAGGTGCCTGGCCGCTGTCCTCTCTCCGGCAAAGCTTTCTCAACGGCGCGCTCACCCGGCTGGTGGATCCGGATACGGTGCTGAGGATGAAGGTCGTGGAGTTCGTGGAGCGCGGCGAATTCGGATTGGCCAGCGAACGAAGACCGGGTGGCGGGTTTGCGCGGGTGTGGTTTCGGGAGCTCGTGGCCCCGGCGGAGGTGGCCTTCGAAGCCGATGTGTTCCTGCTGCGCAGGGAGACCGCCGAGGCGTGCAGGGGAGGTCTAAAGCCTTCGGCCGCGCCGGCCCCCCCGGT
>JABRVY010000041.1:0-25484 GCA_039961755.1 Acidobacteriota bacterium
CGCCAGGGGTTCGCCGTGTACGCCTCCGGGGTGCTGACGGCGACCTTCACCCGGCAGGCCGAGAGCCCGTCGGTGGCGTTCCGCTTCGGCGAGGTGATGTGGTGCCCCTGGCCGCAGCGCCTCGCCGCGCGGCCGGGCACCGCCCTCCCGAAGCTCTTCAAGGAGGGGGAGGAACCGCCCCTCTGGCTGCGCGCCGAGCTGGACGGCTCCCGCCAGCAGGCCCTCGCCCGCGTTGATCCCCGCCGCCTCAATCCGGCCTTCCCGAACCCCGGCGAGTGGGCCATGGGGATTGCCACCCGCAGCGACGGTCGCCTCTGGCTGGTTGGCCTGTCCAGCGCCGAGGTGTGGCTCGCCGGCCCCTCCGGCCGCATCCTGCGGCGGGAGGTCCTGCCGGTGCGCCTGGCCAGCGAGGAGGACGACGAGGCGGCCATGGGCAAGCTGGAGGAGGAGACCGTGCAGGAGTTGCGCAGCACCGCCGGTGAGGCCACCGGGGATGCCACCCGCCGTCCCTCCGCCAGCCGGGTGTTCCTCACCGGGCGCACCCGGGTGGTGGGCCAGGTGCACGCCCGCGACCGCGACCTGGTGGTCACCACCGCCTCGGTGAAGCCCCACCGGGCGCTGATCCTGCTCCCCGCCGAAGACGCCCCGCCCCGCTGCTGGACGGTGCCGGGGGGCGACGAGTTCCTCCGTGTGGCGGTGACGGAGGACGCCGCCTGGTGGCTCCAGGAGGAGGAGGGGGGCCAGCGCGGGCTGGTCCACGCCCTGTGGGAGGAGCTGCTGTCGCTGGCTGACGACACGGAGGATCCGGAAGGAACTCCCATCTCGCCGGCGCCGCCGCGCTGAACCCCCCGGCGCCACCGCCGCACCCTCGGGGCCTCTGCCGGGCGGGGGGGTTCCGGCCAGCAGCCCCTTGACGGCCCGCTCGGTTGACCGGGCCCGACCGCCCCGGTAGAGTGGAAGTCATGATGCACGTGATCCTTGAGTTCACCATCGTGCCGCTGGGGGCCGGGCTGTCGCTGTCCCCGTACGTGGCGGCCTGCGAGCGCATCCTCGCCGAGGCGGGGCTCGAGTACGAGCTGCACGCCAACGGCACCAACGTGGAGGGGGATTGGGAGGCGGTCTTCGCGGCCATCAGGCGCTGCCACGAGACCCTCCACGCCATGGGGGTGCGACGCATCCACACCGTGATCAAGGTGGGCACCCGCACCGACCGGCCCCAGACCATGGCCGACAAGGTGGCGAGCGTCCGGGAAAAGCTCGAAGGCGACCGGCAGGGGTGAGTCAGCCGGCGGCTCTCGCTGGTCGCTGGCCTGGCGCGGCGGTGGGGACGGTGCGCCGGCGCCGCCGCCCGGCCGCTTCGCTCTCGGGCACCACGGTGGCGGGGTGAAGGGGACGCTGCTCCACGTCGACCATCGGCTGCTGGCCGTCGCCAAGCCGCCGGGGGTGAGCCTGGCCACCCGCCGCTGCGACCCCCAAGGAGCCGCACTCCGGCTGCTGGCCACCCTGCCGGCAGGCGAGGTACAGGGGTGGGGGATCGACCCTCGAGACACCTTCCTCCTTCACCGCCTGGATCGCTTCACCACGGGGGTGGTGCTCCTGGCCCGGGGCTGCGAAGCCCACCGGGAGCTGCTCCGGCACTGGCAGGCGGGGGAGGTGGAGAAGACCTACCTGGCCCTGGTGTGGGGGCACCCCCGTCCCCGGGAGGGGAGCTGGTTCTGGCCGGTAGGCCCCGACCGCGGCGACCGCCGCCGGGTACGGGTGGACCCCGAGGGCAAGCGGGCGCACACCGACTACCGCGTGCTGGCCGCGCCGCCCCACGTGGCCCTGATGCGCCTCCACCCGCGCACCGGGCGAACCCACCAGCTGCGCGTCCACCTGGCCCGGGCCGGCCACCCCATCGTGGGGGACGACCTCTACGGGGGGCCCCGGCACCGCGGGGTGAGAGACGACACCCTGCGCCGCGCCCTCGCTCCCCCCCACCTCCTCCTCCACGCCTGGCGGCTCACCCTGCCCGGGGAGAGGGGAGCTCCCCCCCTGACGGTGACCGCGCCGCTGCCCGCCGCCCTGGCCGCGGCGCTGGCCGCCCTCGGTGTCGGCGAGGAACATATACAATAAGGAAGATAGGAGGTTGTGCCGATGATCGACACCATTCGCCAGTTGCTGGGGGAGCAGGCGGGACTGCTCGACTACCAGTGCAAGGGAATTGCCAGAGAATCGCTGCACCTGCCAGGGCCGGACTTCATCGACCGGGTGGTCGCCGCCACCGATCGCCCCAACGCCGTGCTGCGCAACTTGCAGCTGGTCTTCAACACCGGCCGGCTGGCGGGCACCGGCTACCTCTCGATCCTCCCCGTGGACCAGGGGATCGAGCACTCGGCCGCCGCCTCCTTCGTCCCCAACCCCATCTACCTGGACCCGGAGAACATCGTCCGCCTCGCCGTGGAGGGGGGGTGCAACGCGGTGGCCTGCACCCTGGGGGGGCTCGCCGCGGTGGCGCGGCGCTGGGCCCACAAGATCCCCTTCCTGGTCAAGCTCAACCACAACGAGATGCTCACCTACCCCAACTTCTACGACCAGACGATGTTCGCCTCCGTGGAGCAGGCCTTCGAGATGGGGGCGGTGGCGGTGGGGGCGACGGTGTACTTCGGCGCTCCCGAGTGCCGGCGGCAGATCCAGGAGGTGGCGGAGGCCTTCGAGCGCGCCCACGAGCTGGGGATGGTCACCGTGCTGTGGTGCTACCTGCGCAACTCGGCGTTCAAGAAGGACGGCGTCGACTACCACCTCGCCGCCGACCTGACAGGGCAGGCCAACCACCTGGGGGTCACCATCAAGGCCGACATCATCAAACAGAAGCAGCCCGAGTGCGACGGCGGCTACTTTGCCGTCGACTTCAAGAACCGCCCTAAGCAGGCGGCCTACGAGAAGCTGGTGCCTTCCCACCCCATCGAGTGGACCCGCTGGCAGGTGGCCAACTGCTTTGCGGGGCGGGCCGGCCTGATCAACTCCGGCGGCGCCTCCGGCAGCAACGACCTGGCCCAGGCGGTGACCACCGCGGTGATCAACAAGCGGGCCGGGGGGATGGGGTTGATCTCGGGCCGCAAGGCCTTCCAGAAGCCCATGGCCGAGGGGGTGGCGCTGCTCAACGCCATCCAGGACGTCTACCTCTGCCCCGAGGTGACGGTGGCGTGAGCTCGCAGCCCGGGCGCTGAACGCCTCCCACGAGTTGTGCTAGCTTTCACGAGCGGCGCCCGTGCCGCCCGGGGAGGTGAAGCATGCGCAAGCCCGTTGTCCTCATCACCGGTGCCAGCGGCGAGATCGGCCACGGCCTCATCGAGCGGCTGGCCGCCGACGGCCGCCGCGCCATCGTCACACTGGACCTCAAGCCGTTGGCTCCCGAGCTCAAGCTCCTGGTGGCGCGGGAGCTCACTGGGTCGATCCTGGACACCAACCTGCTGGAGCGGGTGCTGTCCGAATTCGAGGTGGACCTGGTCTTTCACCTGGCGGCGCTGCTGTCCACCCGCAGCGAGTTCACCCCCACCACCGCCCACCAGGTGAACGTGGAGGGGACCCTCAATCTGCTGGAGTTCGCCCAGCGGGAGGGGGAGTCCCACGGCCGCCCGGTGGTGTTCATCTACCCCTCCTCCATCGCCGCCTACGGGCTGCCCGACCTCACCACCAAGGCGCGCGCCGGCAAGGTGCGCGAGGACGAGTACAACACCCCCACCACCATGTACGGCTGCAACAAGCTGTACTGCGAGCTCCTGGGGCGCTACTACGCGCGCCACTACAAGCAGCTCGCCGCCGAGCCCCTGGCCGGCAAGGTGGACTTCCGCGCCGTGCGCTTCCCCGGCCTCATCTCGGCGGTCACCGTGCCCTCCGGGGGGACCTCGGACTTCGCCCCCGAGATGATCCACGCCGCCGCCAAGGGGGAGCCCTACGCCTGTTTCGTCCGCCCGGACACCCGCATCCCCTTCATGGCCATGCCCGACGGGGTGGAGGCGCTGCTGCAGCTGGCCGCCGCCCCTAAAAGCGCCCTCACCCGCACGGTGTACAACGTGGGGGCCTTCGCCCCCTCCGCCGAGGAGATCCGCGAGCTGGTGCTGGAGGCCTTCCCCGGCGCCCAGATCAGCTGGCGCAACGACGCCAAGCGGCAGGGGATCGTGGACTCCTGGCCCGCCGACGTGGACGACTCGGCGGCGCGCGCCGACTGGGCCTACGCCCCCCGCTACGACCTCGACCGCGCCTTCTCCGACTACCTCATCCCTACCATCCGCAAGCGTTACGCATCCGGACACTGAAGAGTCGAGAGAGCAGCAGGCTCGGGGTGCGCCCCCTCGTCCCGCCGGCCATCGGCACCTTGCCCGCCTGCAGCGTGTGTTCACATTTATCCCACTTTTGAGGGATTGACACGAGAGAGAGAGAGAGAGAGAGAATACCCAGGTGCAGAGCCAGCTGGCGCCCCGCCTTTGAGCGGGGGTGCCTGGAGGAGGCGAAGAAAGGAGATTGAAAAATGCGAAGACCAGGTTGGAGCCGGTGGGTGCAGTGGATCGTCTTGGCCGTTGCGGCCGCAAGCGGGGTTGCTCCGCTGATGGCTCCGAGCCGCCGCGCTGAAGCCGCCTGTCTCTGTCAGAAGTGCAAGTGGATACCTGGGATGGGCACCATGTGCATGGTGGTGGGCGCCGGGGGGTCAGGAAGGTGTGAGTGCTCTGACACGGACGGGTGCTACACGTACGGCGCTCAGTGCTACGTGCACCGTCAGTGATTCTCGGTTGCCCCGCAAAGAGGCGGTAGCGGCGTTTCTTGCCGCCAGTCGGTGTGTCCGGCCTTTCTCCTGCCCACGCCAAAGTTGGGGAGGGACGTGATATGAAGCGCTGTTGGGTCGTTGTGGTTGCGTTGTGCCTCTTGGTGAGCGCGCTGTGCGCCGCGCCCCTGCAAGTTCAGCTGCTCTGCCCTCCTGCGGCGCCAATACCTGCACCGAAGGCCGTTCGCCTCCAGATCGTGCGTGTCGGCGACGGCATGTCGACCCCCGTTGCCACCCTTGCCGCCGCCTGCACGGCGGCGTCCTCGGCGGTCGTGGACGTGGACGCCGGAGCGGTGTACGAAGTTCGCGCCGCGGTGGCGGGGTGGTGGAGTCAACCCAGCGCTGTGTTCGTGACGAACGCGGGCGCCCACGTGGTCGCCCGGTTGTGGCCTGCGGGCACGGTGAAGGGAACTCTCTCGACTGATCGAGACCTTGCACCGCAGGGAGTCACCCTTGCCTTCCAACCGGTTGAGGGTCCTGAAAAGAGCGAGCAGCAACCGAGCTGGGCGGCGCCCTGCGCTGTGCAAGGGCAAGAGTTCACCTGTGAGCTGCCCGCCGGTCGCCACCATCTGGCACTGCGGAGCCAGGGTTTCCTTCCCCACTACCGCTGGGATGTGAAGGTGACACCGGGCGAGACGCTCGAGCTGGGCAGGCTCGCCCTCCGACCCGGCAGCGCAGTAACCGGGAGGATCACCGCGTCGGCGGCGCAGTTTGATCCGTCCCAGGCGCAGGTGACGCTCGAACCAGTTGCGGGGGACCGGCTCACTGCAAGCGGGAGCGGCGGCGGGGAGCTGGCAATCCGTAGGACTCGACCCAACACTTGGGGGCATTTTTGCTTCGAAGGGCTACCGCCAGGGGCGTACGGCATCACGGTCGCTCACCCGGAGTTTGCGCCCGCTTCCTTGTCGCCGATCACCGTGGAAGCCAGCGGCGAAACCACGCTCGCGCAGCCGATCGAATTGCGGCCGCTGGCGACCCTTGTCCTCAAGGTACTCCCGCCCCATGACCCGTACAGCGAGCGCTGGCGCATCGACCTCCTCCACCGCCATCCGATTCGCGGCGCTTGGGACACGGTCGTTCGCGACGTGGTGCTCGGCGACGATGGGAGCCTGGTGCGCAGCGGTCTTGCCGAAGGAAGTTATCAGGTGCTCGTGGGCGACAGCCGTGGGAATCGTAGCGCCAACACCAGGTTCGAGCTCACCACTAACTCGCCGCCCCTCGAAATTGAGCTGGAGGCGGTGGCAGTCGAGGGCGAGGTGCGGCTAGGTGAAAAGGAGCCGTTGTCCGCGGAACTTTTCTTCGGCGGAAGGCGGGGGCGCGAGAGGATCGCTGCGCACTCGGGCATCGACGGCTGGTTCGCGACCGTGCTCCCGCGGGCGGGAAAGTGGATCATCGACGTTGAAAGCGTGGATCCTCCCGTGACCGCTCGGCTGCGGGACGTCGTCGTCGAGCGACCACCTGCCGGCGAATCTTCGAGGGTGCGCCTAGTGGTTCCGGACACACGTTTGGAGGGGAAGGTCGTGAACGAACGCCATCAGCCCGTCGCGGGAGCGACGGTGACGGCGTTGGCCCGAGCCAGTCAGAGCGTCGAGCAACTTCTTTCGGGGCCAGACGGTCGCTTTGCCTTCCGAGGTCTGAGCCTTGGCCCAGTGGATGTGGAAGCGTCGGCAGAGACCGAGGAGGGAGAGCTAGGCTCAGAGCCTCTGCGAGTTGCGCTGGATCCTAGCCGGACCACCCCTCCCGTAACCCTGGTCCTCCGGCGATCCCAGCGAGTGCACGGGCGTGTTCTCGGTCCGAGCGGCGAGGGCGTCGCGTACGCGAGTGTCCTGGCGCTGCCGGATTGGACCCAGGGGTACATGCCCTTGGCTCTGCCGGACGCCGTCACCGAACTGGATGGCCGCTTCACGCTGGCGACCGGCCGTGACGCCCCCGTTCATCTCCTGCTCGTCCAGCCCCCAGGTTTTGTGGCCAAGGTGGTGCGGGTCGCCCGCGGCCCGCGCAACCAGCTGGAGCCAATCCACGTCTCCGAACTCGGGGGGACGCTGACGGTGGAGGCACAGGAGTCCTTCGAGGAGGGGGCCGCGGCCTCGACGGTACTGTTCCTATGGTGGGACGGAAACCCTATCGATCGTCTGGACATCCTCGCGCCCTGGGCTAAGGCCCACGGCGGCTGGGCCGTGGCTGAGAAGCGATTGACGATTCCCCGGATGGCGCCGGGGATCGTTCGTGTTTGCCAGCTCAGCGCGGCGGAGGTATCCGCCGCGTTTGGCGGGGCGCCACCCCCGCCCACGGCGCCCTGTGCCCAGGGGACCTTACAGCCCTACGCCGAGCTGGTGCTCTCGCTGCCCCACCGACGCGGGCGAAGCTGAGGGCCGGCGGAACCTCAGCCGCCTTCGCGAAAGCCTCTACGCCGCGGGATCCTGCTGCCTTGGTGTGGGTCTTCAGCGGCCAGGGCCGTGATCCCCTCAGCCCGAAAGCCGCAGTCTTCGGGCTGAGAGTCGAGAGAGAGCGACAGACCCGGGGCGTGCCCCCTCCCTCCCGCCGGCCATCGGCACCTTGCCCGCCTGCAGCGTGTGTTCACATCTATCCCACTCTTGAGGGATTGACACGAGAGAGAGAGAGAGAGAGAGAGAAATGCAGCCCGCAGGAGGAGCCAGGTGAATCTCGGCAAGGAGGTCGATCACATGCACCGAACCCAACGGGGAATTCTCGGTCCTGTCCTGGGGATCCTGATCTCGGCGGCCGCCGCCGCCCCCGCCGCGTCGCAACGAATGCCGTGCTCCCAACAATACCTCGATGATATGGAGTACTGTTACTGGAACTACAGCTGGTCCGAGCGCCAGCTGTGCTACCTGGAGGCGTCGGCGCGTTACGCCGCATGCATCCGCCAGACCCTGATGGCGTAAGAGAAAAAGGTAGGGAAAGATGACCAGGCCCCTCCTGCACCTCTCCGCGCTCCTCTGGCTCGCCGCTGCTGGCTCGCCGGCGAACGCCGAGGTCGAACGCCTCGTCGAAGGAGGCGCGGCGTTCTCACCGCTGGCAGCCACCGTGGTTGGTGAAACGGTGGTGATGGCCGGCGTCGGCGGGGGTGTCCTGCGGGTCGATCTGTCCTCGGGAGCCCGCGCAGCGCTGCCGCTCCCGGCCCCCATCTCCTGGGTGGCCGATGCGGGTGATGGCACGTTCCTGGCGATCACCACCGACGGCGGCTTTCTTTACCGCGTGCATCTGGACGGCTCGGTGGGGGAGAAGACCCGCACTCCGCGCCCGCTGCTGGCGGCACTTCCCACCCCGGGGGGCCTGGTGGCGGCGGTGGCGACCGCTGAACCCGAAAAGCCCCTGCTCTGGCGCGGGCGCCTCGAGGCGCTCGCTCCGTGGCGGCTGAAGGCCAAGAAGCACTCGCTCCCCCCGCCCCTCGCTGCGGTGGCTGACACCGTTGCGCTGGCGACCGACGGCTCCATGACCGCAGTGGTGTGGCCGTTCTTTCGCTCCGAGCTTGCCCTCGTCGATGGTTCGGGGGAAGCGCGCCTTCACCCCTTGCCCTACTTCGCAGAGGCGTGGGCGCCGCTTTCGGCTGCCGGCGCCGACCCCGCTGCGTGGCCGAAGCCCTACGCCAGCGTCGCCGTTGGCGGCGGCCGGGCGTGGTGCCTGTCCTTCCAAGAGGGGCCGTGGGCCGAGGATCCCGCCGCCCGCCGTCGTGGCCGCCATCTGGTGGAGGTGGCCCTCGACGGTCGCGTGGTGGCGCAGCACCGGCTGAGCACCGACATGTACCAGGTGGTGTACGACCACCAACGGCGGCGTGTGCTGCTGCTCGACCGCGGCGGGGGGGTGTGGACGGCGACGTTTTCGCCGGCGGAGAGGTAGGCATGCGAGCTCTGGCCTTCGAAGCGCGGCGGCTGAGCCGGGAGGCGGGGTTCGTGGTGCTCGCGTCGGTCCTTCATCTCGCCTCGTTGCTCCAGAGCATCCTGGATGGCAGCGAACCGGCGGGAACGGTCCTCTTTGCCCCGCTCCTGGCGGCCTGGGTGGCGGCTGGCGACACGGCGGCCAACGCCCGGGGCGGCCGCCTGGACTTCGTCGTCACGCGCGGGCCCTCGCTGGCGGGGTTGCAGCTGGCCCGCTTCCTGCTCGGCTGGGGGTGCGGCACGACCCTGCTGGCGGCGAGCACCCTGACCCTCGTCGGCCGCGGGCAGTACCTGGCGTACTCGCTGGAATACCTGGGCGTGGTGGGGTACTGGGCGGCCGTGGGTGCCCTGCTCGGCCAAAGGGTGAGCGCCGCCGCGACGCTGCTCCTCGCCGTCACCACCTCGGTCCTCGCCCTGTGGTGGCACAGTACCGGCGCCATCTTGCTGCTCAGACAGTTGCCGGGGGAATGGCCAGCGGTGTTGATCACCGGCGTGCTGCAGTTTCTCGGCTGCGTCATCCCCTCTAGCGAGCTGTCGTGGCTCCGTTCGCTCCCCAGGTCACTGGCCTGGCTGCCGTGGCTCCTGGCGCCCGCCCTGCTGGGCCTGGCCCTGCGCGCCGCTCGACGCCGCCAGCTACCCGCGCAGGAAGAGGGATAGAAGCCATGGAGGTTCACGTCGACCACCTGGAGTTCCGCACTCGGGGAGGGTTTGTCCTGGGGCCGGTGACTTTGCGCCTGCGACCGGGGGAAGTCACCGCCCTCCTGGGGCCGAACGGCGCCGGCAAGACCACCCTCATGCGGGTGCTGGCGGGGCTGCTGTTTCGCACCTCCGGCAGCATTCGGCTGAACGGGCGGCTCGCTGACCCGCACGAGCTGCGCAGGACAGTGGGCTACACCCCCACCGAGCCGCGTTTTCCACCCCGGGCGACGGTGAGCGATCTGCTGCAGCTGCGCCTCGGCGGGATCGAGAAGCCCACGGGCACCGCGCTGACGGAGAAACTCGGGCGGCCACTGACGACGTATCCCGCCAGGCTCTCCCGTGGCCAGCGCATGCTGGTGGCTCTGGAACTCACCCTCGCCGGCGATCCGCCGGTGCTCCTGGTGGACGAGCCGTGGAGCGGTCTCGACCCCCTCGCCCAGGAAGAAGTGCTGGAGCGGCTCGAAACCCACCGGCAGCGGGCGGCGATCCTCGTCTCCTCCCACGACCTGTTTCACCTACCGCAAGTGGCCCAGCGTTTCATCTTCCTTCACCGCGGTCACGTGCACGCCGAAGGCACCCTCGGCGAACTCGCTGCGGCCGTGGGGGCGAGCGGCGAACACGCGGCAGCGGTGTTGCGCGACGTCTGGGGGCGGATGCTCGAGGAGGAGATATGACGGTCCCGGGGGGGGCGTTGCTGGTGCTGGCGTTCTCCCAGCCGGCGTGGGACCCGACTGTCACCGCTGAAACCATTCGCGTCAAGGGTCCCCGCGGCATGGCTGGCACGGTCCTCGTGATGGCAGAGACCCTACCCTGTACCGGAGTCGAGGAGCAGGGAGAGATTTGGCTGTCCTGCCCCTGCCTTTACGGTGCGCTGCACATTCAGCTATCGTCCCGAGGTGTTCTTCCTTTCGCGCCGTGCCTTCGCCCCGACGCCGATTTTCATCTGCGGCCTTCCCCGCTCGGGAACCTCCTTCACCCGAGAGCTCCTGAACTCCACCCGCGACGTGGTGATCTTCGACGAGACCCCTCTGGCCCGTTTTTCCGCCATGGCGACCCTGGCAAGGGAGGTGCGGGCGGTGGCCGGAGACCCGCTGGAGCAGTGGCGGGGCCTCGCGGGCCGGGAGGGCGCCCGTGCCGCCGAGGTCTTCGCCGCCCTCTGCCACGCCGTCTCCCGGGAGCAGGTGCGCAGGCGGGCCGGCCGCACCGGCCTGCGGCGGTGGGGCATGAAGACGCCCCTGGCGGAGTGCTCGCACCAGCTGTGGGACGAGGTCTTTTCCCCCCATGCACCGGAGTACGTGTACTGCTGGCGTCCGCCTCACCTGGTGTACGAGTCGCTGCTTTCACTGCCCTGGGGGTCTCACTACCTCCCCGAGGAGTTCCTGGGTCTCCTCACCGACTCCCTGACCCACATCCGGTCCCTCTTCCGGCAGCCCACGTCGCGGGTTCACGTCTTTGACGTCCACCGCGCCAGCACCCGGCCGCCGACGCGCGCCGCCACCGTCAGGGACCTGCTGGCCTACCTGGGATCAGCGTACTCATGGAGGGTCCGCCGGTTCGTGCGCCGCTGGCCGCCGGTCAACCGTCGCTCGCCGCGGCGGGAGCCGGCGTTGCCCCGGACAGAGATCGACCGACGCCTGCAGGCGTTTTCTCGCCTCGCCGAGGAGGACCCGCATCTGGAGGGTCTGGCCGCGGGGTTGGGCCTTCCCCTGAGGGGCTGAGCGAAGGCCTCGGGGGCCGCTGGGCGGCCGGGTCCCCGGGGGGCACCACGCCCGCGGCGCCGGGGCCGCGGGGGTCGGCGGCGGCCTCCAGGGTCCCGTCGGGCAGGCGGCGGACGGAGTTGACCTTGGGGGTGCCCTGGACCGGCTCGATGGTGTGGCCGCGGCGCCGGAGCTGCCGCTCGACGGCGGGGGAGAGGGCGCCGGGCTCGACCGCCAGCACGTCCGGGAGCCACTGGTGGTGCAGGCGCGGACGAGCGACCGCGTCGGTCAGGGTATCCCCGTCGACGATGACGTTCAGCACGACCTGCAAGGTGCCGGTGGGGATCTTGGACCCCCCGCGTCCTCCCACCACCAGGATCTCGCCGCCTCGCCAGGCGATGGTGGGGGCCATGGAGGAGAGCATGCGCCGGCCCGGGGCGACGGCGTTGGCCTCCCCCTGGATGAGGCCGAACTGGTTGGGCTGACCCGGGGCGGTGGTGAAGTCGTCCATCTCGTTGTTGAGGAAGAACCCCGCCTCGGCGACCCAGAGGCCGCAGCCGAAGGCGCCGTTGAGGGTGGTGGTCAGTGCCACGGCGTTACCCTCGCCGTCGAGCACCGACAGGTGGGTGGTCTCGGCGGACTCCCGCCGATCCTCGACAGCGTGGGGGCGCACCCGGGCGGAAGGAGTGACGCGCCGGCCGATCTCCCGGGCCCGCCAATCGAGCCAGGCGGGCGCCAGCAGCTGCTCGGCGGTGGCGCGGGTGGCGGCGGGGTCGCCCAGCAGGGTGCGATCGGCGAAGGCCCGGCGCCACGCCTCGGCCAGCAAGTGGGCGCGCTCGACGCCGCCGCGGGGGTAGCCAGGCCAGCGCCGCCGCTCCAGCAGGCCGCAGCTCTGCGCCAGGATGATCCCCCCCGAGGAGGGCAGGGGCATGCTGGCCAGCTCCCAGCCAAAGGCGGCAAAGCGCAGGGGCTCCCGCCACACCGGCTGATACGCCGCCACATCGGCGGCGGTGAGCACCCCGCCGTGACGCCGGCTTGCCGCTTCGATGGCCGCCGCCACCTCCCCCGCGGTGATGGCCGGTGGGCCCAGCTGGGCATAGGCGGACAGCACCCGGGCGAGGGCCGGCAGGCGAACGAGAGTCCCGGCCGGCGGCGGCTCCCCCTCCGGCAGCCACACCTCCGCACTTCCGGGAAAGCGCGCCAGCAGGGACGCCGAGAAGCGCAGGGAGCGGTAGGTCCTCTCGGAAAGGGCAAAGCCGTCGCGGGCCAGCGCCACGGCGGGGGCCACCACCTGCGCCCAGGGGAGCTGCCCGAAGCGGCGGTGCAACTCGAAGTACCCCGCCGGCGAACCGGGCACCCCGGCGGCCAGCGGGCCCACCTGGGAACGCTCGGGCGAGGGGATGCCACCCACCAGAAACATGTCCGGGGTGGCCGCCGCCGGGGCGGTTTCCCGGAAGTCCAGGGCCGCCACGGTGCTCCCCATGCGGACCACGGCGAACCCGCCTCCCCCCAGGTTGCCCGCCTCGGGGTGCACCACCGCCAGGGCCAGGGCGGTGGCCACCGCGGCGTCCACCGCATTGCCGCCGGCCCGCAGGACGGCGATTCCCACGACGGTGGCGTTGGCCTCGTCGCTGGCCACCGCTCCGCCACCCCTGTCGACCGGATCGGCACGCGAGGCCGGGGGGACAGACAGAAGCCCGAGAGTGGCGGCGAGGACCGTGCCGACGAGCGATGGCCTGGTCATGGTGCGGAGTGTAGGACGGATCGGGTGCGGCCTCGCACCGATCGGGAAGGTGTCAGCACCGTTGCGGTTTACCTCCATCGTATGATGGAAGCTGACCGGGTGACCGGCACTCGTGACGCAGAGCAGGGAGGAAAGATGCGCATTCTCATCCCCTTTTACTCCATGTACGGGCACATCTATCAGATGGCCCGGGCGGTGGCGGCAGGCGTAAGGGATGCCGGCGGTGAGGCAGTCCTTCGCCGGGTACCCGAAACGCTGCCCGCGGAGGTCCTGGAGCGCATGGGGGCGGTGGAGCCGCAGCGGCAGTGGGCCGACGTCCCCGTCTGCCGGGTGGAGGAGTTGGCCGAGGCCGACGGGATTGCCTTCGGCACTCCCACTCGCTTCGGCAACATGTGCGGCCAGATGAAGCAGTTCTTGGACGCCACCGGGAGCCTGTGGGCGAAGGGCGCCCTGGTGGGCAAGCCGGGAGGAGTGTTCACCTCCAGCGCCACCCAGCACGGCGGCCAGGAGTCTACCATCCTGTCCATGCACATCGTGCTGCTGCATCACGGCATGGTGGTGGTAGGGCTGCCCTACAGTTTCCAGGGGCAGACCGGCGTGGAGGAGGTGAAGGGGTGCTCACCCTACGGCCCCTCCACCATCGCCGGGGGTGACGGCAGCCGGCAGCCTTCGGAGGTGGAGCTGGCCGGTGCGCGTTTCTTCGGTCGTCACCTGGCGGACATCGCCGGGCGGCTGCGGAGGTAGTCAGGGCGCGCCCGTGCGAGGGCTGGCCTTCCCCTTGCGTCAGCGTCACCGCGCCGTGGCAATGGCCCTCTTCGGCAGCCTCCGGTGGAGGTGCCGCAAGCTCTGGCTGACGGCGGAACGTTACGTGGTCTACAACGTCATCCGCCTGGTGCGCGTCCGCGGCCAGAGCGAGCGCGTCGCCCGCGGTTTCGCGGCGGGCCTGGTGGTCAACTTTTTCCCTACCTTCGGCTTCGGGGTCCTCATCTCGGGAGCCTTCGCCCGCGTTCTGGGCGGCAATGTGGTCGCAGGGGTGGTGGGCGGTGCGACGCTCAACTTTGTCTGGCCTCTGCTTTTCTACGTTAACATCAGGGTGGGCAGCCTGTTTCTGCCCTCCCCCATTCCCGTAGAGGACCTCGACGACGTGACGGAGACCACCATGTCGGCGCTGATGTGGGGGAAGACCTTCACCGTCGGTGCCCTGGTGAACATCGTCCTCGTCGGGCTGGCGGTTTACCTGCTGTTGCGCCTGATCTACCGCAGTGTGCGTCCGGCCACTCTGCGGTACTTCCGGCGGCACGCTGTCGACCATCAACGCCGCTTTCGTGCCCAGCGGGAGCTCATCGGAGGAGCAACCCGAGGCGCTGGCGCCGCCGCCGGAGAAGACGGGGCGGCATAGAATCGCGTCGCCCATGACCGCTTTCCATCCCCTGGAGCTGCTCGCCCTCACCGCCAGCGTCGTGGCACCGCTCCTGGCGGCCGCCCATGCCGTCCTGTACAAGCGGGACGTGCGCGCCGCCATCGGCTGGGTCGGGCTGATCATCCTCGTCCCGGTGATCGGAGCGGTGCTGTACGTCCTCCTGGGGATCAACCGCATTCGCCGGCGGGCGGCCGCCCGCAGCCCCGCGGGTCCACGTCCACCGGGGGGAGGACACCCGCCGTTGCCGGCCCAGGCGCTCCCCGGGCGCCTCGGCCAGGCGGCCCATCTGGTCACCCTGGCCCACCTGGGCAGCCGGATCAATCCCTTGCCCTTGCTGGAAGGCAACCGCGTGAAGCCGCTGGTCAACGGCGATGAGGCCTACCCCGCCATGCTCGAGGCCATTGACTTGGCCGAGTCTTCCGTTGGCCTGTCCACCTACATCTTCGACCGCGACCCGGCGGGGGAGGAATTCCTCGACGCTCTGGCGCGGGCTACCGGGCGAGGGGTGGAGGTGCGGGTGCTCATCGACGCCGTCGGCGCCCGTTATTCATGGCCCGGCATGGACGCGGCGCTGCGCCGCGCCGGGGTGAGAACGGCGCGCTTCATGCCCACCTGGATGCCCTGGCGGTTGCCCTACGCCAACCTGCGCAACCACCGCAAGCTCCTGATGGTCGACGGGCGGCAGGCGTTCACCGGCGGGATGAACATCCGCCACGGTCATTTGCTGGCGGCCGGACCACGTCACCCGGTGCAGGATCTGCATTTTCGACTGGAAGGGCCGGTGGTGGCGGAGCTGCAAGAGGTTTTCGTGCACGACTGGCACTTCACCACCGGCGAGCAGCTCGGCGGTGAAGGCTGGTTTCCCCCCCTCGGTCGCTGCGGCGAAACCATTGCCCGGGTCATCGCCGACGGTCCGGATGAGGATTTCGATCGCCTGCGCTGGACCTTGCTGGGCGCCCTGGCAGCGGCGCGGCGCTCGGTGACCGTGCTCACCCCGTACTTCCTGCCCGATACCGCCCTTGTCACCGCCCTGGGCACGGCTGCGCTGCGCGGGGTGGAGGTGGTGATCCTGCTGCCGGCGGAGAACAACCTGCGCCTGGTGGCGTGGGCCGCGCAGGCCCAGCTCTGGCAGGTGCTGGAGCGCGGCTGCCGGGTGGTGTTGACTCCTCCCCCCTTCGACCACACCAAACTGCTGCTGGTGGACGACGCCTGGGCACTGATCGGCTCCGCCAATTGGGACCCCCGCAGCCTGCGGCTCAACTTCGAGGTCGGGGTCGAGTGTTACGACCCCTCCCTGGCTCGCACCCTGGCTGGCCTGGCCCACGCCAGGCGAGACAACGGCCGCGAGATCACCCTGGCCGAGGTTGACCGCCGGCCCCTGCCGATCCGGCTGCGCGATGGTCTGGCCCGTCTCCTGACACCCTACCTGTAATCGGCGCAGGCACCTCCCGCTCGCGGGCATCGGCCGCTGTCGGCCGACCGCCATCGCCAGCCTCCGTCGTCCCGTTGCCGGGGAACGAGCGGTGCTTGGTGGGAATGAGGAGGATGTGCACGGTGACGGCGGTGGCAATGAGCAGGAGCACGACCCGCACCAGCATCACCTGCACCCAGAGGCCGATGGAGAGGCCTATCCCCAGCCACAGCAGGCCGATCGCCGAGGCCTTGGTGGTGGCTGGAACCCCCAGGCCGGCGCGGTAGTCACGCAGATACGAACCGAACACCCGGTTACTCATCATCCAGGCGTGCAGGCGCGGCGAACCCCGCAGGAAGCAGGCCGTCGCCAGGAGCAGGAACGGCGTGGTTGGCAGCAGCGGCAGCGGCACCCCCAGGGCCCCCAGGGAGAGAAACAACCACCCCGCAGCGGCCCACAGGGGCCTCGCCCACCGGGGGGAGCGGCGGGGTCGGGGATCAGTCGGCGAAGGTGCGGCGCGCCGCGACCCTTTCGCGCCGCGAACCGACGGTTCAGACCGCGCTCTCACGGATGGGGGAACGAGGCGTCAATGGCGGCGGCGGTGCGTAGCAGCTCCCGCGCCGCCTCGGCGTAGGGGACCAGTGTCGACCACCGCCCGCGCTCGAAACGGATCTGCCCGGAGAGAATGGCCAGTACCGGGTCGCCGGACCCCTGCAGCACTCGTCGCCAGGTCTCCGCCGAGGCGGAGAGCAGGAGATCACACTCCTCCAGGTCGCCCGTGCGGGCAGTGCGCGCCGTGCGGCAACGTCCGTTGTCGATGGCCAGGAACACGGCGCGATCACGGTCCAGGCCGTTGCCATCGGCGCGCATGACGAAAAGTAGCGAGCCGCTCCATCCGCCAGCTGCCGCCTTGAAGGCCTGCGAGGCGTCAAGGCGTTTTTTCCACTCTTTCGCCCAGGCGGCACTCAACGCTTCCACCGCGACCCCTCCCCCGCGGGCGGCGTGCTGGCGCGCGCCCCGAGCTATCGTACACTACCGGGGGCTTGCACTGGAGGAGGGTTTTGCGCTTGTGCTATCATTCACGAGAGCTGCGCCGACTCCCGCCACCCGGGCAGGACGCGCTGTTGGAGCCGGGCGAGGTGGTCACGGGGCGCGCACGAAACGGAGGCGGTACCCATGCCGACGGTTGAAGAGGCCATATTGAAGCTGCGGCAGCTGCGCGCCCAGGCGCGCCTGGGGGGCGGAGAGGATCGCATCGCCGCCCAGCACGAGAAGGGGCGCTACACCGCCCGCGAACGCATCGACCTGCTGCTCGATGAGGGCAGTTTCGAGGAGTTCGACACCTTCGTCACCCACCGCTGCACCGCCTTCGGCATGGACAAGCAGCGCATCCCCGGCGACGGCGTGGTGTGTGGGTACGGCACCATCAACTCCCGGCAGGTGTTCGTCTTCTCCCAGGATTTCACGGTCTTTGGCGGCTCCCTGTCGGAGACGCACGCGGAAAAGATCTGCAAGGTGATGGATGCGGCGGTCAAGGTGGGAGCCCCCATCATCGGCCTCAACGACTCCGGCGGCGCCCGCATTCAGGAGGGGGTAGCTTCCCTCGCCGGCTACGCCGAGATCTTCAAGCGCAACGTGCTGGCCTCCGGGGTGGTGCCGCAGATTTCCGCCATCCTCGGGCCGTGCGCCGGAGGAGCGGTGTACTCCCCGGCGATCACCGACTTCACCATCATGTCCAAGGGGTCGTACATGTTCATCACCGGCCCCAAGGTGGTCAAGGCGGTCACCGGCGAGGACGTGGGGGTGGAGGAGCTGGGCGGCTCCATGTTGCACGCCACCAAGAGCGGCGTCTGCCACTTCACCGCCGACACCGAAGAAGAGGCCATGCAGGTGATCCGCGAGCTGCTGTCGTACCTGCCGCAGACCAACATGGAGGAGCCGCCCCTGGCGGCCTGCACCGACCCGGTCAACCGCGCCGACGAGGAGCTCATCGGCATCGTCCCCGACGACCCCAACAAGCCCTACGACATGAAGAACCTTGTCGCCATGGTGGTGGATGACCGACATTTCCTGGAAGTGCAGCGGCGCTTCGCCCCCAACATCATCACCGCCTTCGCCCGCCTCGGCGGGCGCTCGGTGGGCATCGTGGCCAACCAGCCCAAGTACCTGGCCGGGGTGCTGGACATCAACGCCTCACGCAAGGCCGGGCGGTTCGTGCGTTTTTGCGACTGTTTCAACATCCCCATCGTGACCTTCGTGGACGTGCCGGGTTTCTTGCCCGGCACCGCCCAGGAGCACAACGCCATCATCCTGCACGGCGCCAAGCTGCTCTATGCCTACGCCGAGGCCACCGTGCCCAAGCTCACCGTCATCACCCGCAAGGCGTACGGCGGGGCCTACGACGTGATGAGCTCCAAGCACCTGCGGGGGGACATCAACTACGCCTGGCCCACCGCCGAGGTGGCGGTGATGGGCTCGCGGGGGGCGGTGGAGGTTCTCTACAGCAAGCAGCTGGCCCGCGCCGCCGACCCCGAGGCGGAGGCCGAGGCCCTGGTGCGTGACTACGAGGAGCGTTTCATGAACCCCTACACCGCCGCCGAGCGGGGCTTCGTGGACGACGTGATCGAGCCCGAGAAAACCCGTTTTCGACTGATTCGCGCCCTCACCATGCTGTCCACCAAGCGGGAGGCCAATCCCCCCAAGAAACACGGCAACATACCCCTGTAGGAGCTTGCGCCCATGGAACGGCCCATCGTCCTCGACGCTCCGCCCTCACAGACCGCTGCGCATCGGTGGCGACGCAGGTGGTTGGCCTGGCTGGTCGTGCTGGTGGTGATCACCTCGCCGGTCAACGCCGCCTGGGGCCAGCCCGCCGGTCCATCCTCCTCCGGTGGACGACAGACGGAGCAAGGGTGGAACCCGGGCACCGCCCGGGAGTCGCTGGCCTTTGGTGCGCGCATGGCGGTGCTGGGCATGGGGGTGGTGTTCTCCGGACTGATCCTGGTCTACCTTTTCCTGGTCGGATTGCGGCGAGCCCTGGAGCGGCCGCTCATCCACAGGTCGGGCGAAGGTGCCCCCCCCAGGTGCGAAGAGATCAGCGCCGAGGTAGCGCACGCCATCGCCCTGGCGCTGTTCATGGACCTGCGCGCCTTCGACGAGGAAACTGCCCAGGAGGTGACGATCCGCAAGATCACTCGGCCGTTTTCGCCGTGGATGGATTCCGGCAAGACCCGCCTGCTGCTCAACAACCAGCTGGTTTTCAAAAAGTAGGTCACCATGAGCACCTTCCGCTATACGATCAACGGCAACACCTACGACGTTTCCATCGACTCCTTCCAGGGGTCGGCGGCGCGGGTGACGGTCAACGGCATCACCTACGACATCCAGATCGAGCGGGAGAAACCCACCCCGCCCAAGCTGGTGCGCCCCAAGGTGGTGGCCGGGGAAGGACCCCAACCCGCCCGCATGAAGCCCCAGGCCGGCCTCGGGGCGGTCAAGGCACCTCTGCCTGGCGTGGTCAAGTCCATTGCCGTCAAGCCCGGGGAGGTGGTCAAGCAGGGCCAGGCCATCCTCATCCTGGAGGCGATGAAGATGGACAACGAGATCTACGCTCCCCTGGATGGGACGGTGAACGAGATCCACGTGACGGCCGGCCAGGCGGTGCTGGAGGGTGACGTGCTGGTCACCATCGGGGGATAGGGCGGTGCTCGGCTTCTTGCACGATTTTCTGGCCAACTCGGGGTTTGGCAACTTCGCCTGGGGGAACGCCGCCATGGCGGTGGTGGGGGGGATTTTCATCTATCTGGCGATCACCCGGCACTACGAGCCGCTGCTGCTCATCCCCATCGGCTTCGGGATGATCGTCGGCAACATCCCCTTCCCCGAAGGGATGGGCATCGGCTACCGCGAGGACGGCACGGTGCTCAATGTGCTGTACGACGGAGTGCGGCGCGGGTGGTTCCCTCCCCTGATCTTCCTCGGCATCGGGGCCATGACCGACTTTTCGGCGCTGCTCTCCAACGCCAAGCTGCTCTTCCTGGGGGCCGCCGCCCAGGTGGGCATCTTCGCCACCCTGCTGGGCGCCCTGGCGCTGGACTTCAGCGCCCCCGAGGCGGGTGCCATCGGCATCATCGGCGGCGCCGACGGACCGACGGCCATCTTCCTCGCCTCCAAGCTGGCGCCCCACCTGCTGGGGGCGATCGCGGTGTCGGCTTACTCCTACATGGCCCTGGTGCCGGTGATCCAGCCGCCCATCATGAGGCTGCTCACCACCAACCGGGAGCGCCGCATCAAGATGAAGCCCCCCCGCATGGTCTCCAGGCGCGAGAAGATCCTCTTCCCCATCATCGGCTTCATCGCCACCTGCTTCATCGTGCCGGGGGCATTGAACCTCCTGGGCATGCTGTTCTTCGGCAATTTGCTCAAGGAATCCGGGGTCACCGAGCGGCTGGCGGCCACCGCCCGCACCTCCCTGATCGATGCCATCACCATCATTCTGGGGTTCTCGGTGGGCGTCTCCACGGAGGCGCGTTCCTTCCTGACCACCCAGTCGGTACTGATCTTTGCCCTGGGGGCGCTGTCCTTTGCCATCGCCACCGCCGGCGGCGTGCTGTTCGCCAAGTTCATGAATCTGTTCCTGGCCGACGGTGACAAGATCAACCCCTTGATCGGCGCAGCAGGGGTGTCGGCGGTGCCCGACTCGGCGCGGGTGGCGCACCAGGTGGGGCAGGAATACGACAAGTCCAACTTCCTGCTCATGCACGCCATGGGGCCCAACGTGGCGGGGGTGATCGGGTCGGCCATTGCCGCCGGGGTGCTCTGGCCGGTGCTGTCCAAGCTGCTGTAGTCTATCGCCGCCGGGCCGGATCACGCCGCTCGGGCGGGGAAGCCCCCAGGAGGTCCAGAGAACGCCGATGCAACGCAGCGATACGCCTTTGCCGGGGGTCGTCCTGCTCCAGCCGCGGGTCTTTGGCGACCAGCGCGGGTTTTTCTTCGAGAGCTACAACGCCCGCACCCTGGCCGACCTGGGCATCGAGGTGGGGTTCGTGCAGGACAACCACTCCCGCTCCCTGCGAGGGGTGGTACGGGGGTTGCACTACCAGCTGCACCGGCCGCAGGTGAAGCTGATCCGGGTCACCGCCGGGGCGGTGTGGGATGTGGCCGTGGACCTGCGGCGCGGCTCGCCCACCTTCGGGCGCTGGTGGGGGGTGGAGCTGTCCGCGTCCAACTTCCTGCAGGTCCTGATTCCGGGCGGGTTCGGGCACGGCTTCTGCGTGCTCTCCGAGGCGGCCGAGGTGCAGTACAAGTGCTCCGACTACTACGACCCGACCGACGAGCGCGGCGTCTGCTGGAACGACCCCCAGCTCGCCATCCCCTGGCCCATCGGCGGGGATGCTCCCATCGTCTCCACCCGGGACGCGGCGCTCCCCACCCTGGCCACCATCAACCCCGAGGACTTGCCGTCCTGGCAGGAGGTCCCGTGGGCTCGCTGACCCATACGCCGCGGCAGGTGCTGGTCACCGGCGGCGCCGGCTTCATCGGTTGCAACTTCGTCCGCCACCTGCTGGCCAGCGACCCGGGGGTGAGGATCATCAACGTGGACGCCCTCACCTACGCCGGCCATCGCGCCAGTCTGGCCGGCCTGGAAGACCGCCACGGCGACCGCCACCTCTTCGTCCACGCCGATATCCTCGACGAGGCGGCGATGGAGAACGTGTTCGCCTCCCACCAGCCAGACACCGTGGTGCACTTCGCCGCCGAAAGCCACGTGGATCGCTCCATCGATTCGCCGATGATCTTCGTGGACACCAACATCCGCGGCACCGCGGTGCTCCTGGAGACGGCCCGGCGGCACTGGCGGGGGCGCGAGGACGTCCGCTTCCACCACGTCTCCACCGACGAGGTGTTCGGATCCCTGGGGCCCGAGGGTGCGTTCAGCGAGGACACCCCCTACGACCCCTCCAGTCCCTACGCCGCCTCCAAGGCGGCCTCGGATCACCTGGTGCGCGCCTGGCACCGCACCTTCGCGCTTCCCGTCACCATCTCGAACTGCTCCAACAACTTCGGTCCCTACCAGTTTCCCGAGAAGCTGATCCCCCTGATGATCCGCTCGGCGCTGGCCGGTCGTCCCCTGCCGGTGTACGGCGACGGTCTCAACGTGCGCGACTGGTTGTACGTGCACGACCACTGCCGCGGCCTCGAGCTGGTGCTTCGCCGGGGCGTCCCGGGGCGCACCTACAACATCGGCGGCCACGGGGAGCGCACCAACCTGGAGGTGGTGCACCGGCTGTGCGAAGTTCTGGATGAACTGCGCCCCCGGCCCGATGGCTCCAGCTACAGGGCCCTGATCACCTTCGTGGCGGACCGCCCGGGACACGATCGACGCTACGCCATCGACGCGTCCCGCATCCGGCGCGAGCTGGGCTGGCAACCCCAGGTCGGGGTGGAGGAGGGCTTGCGCCAGACGGTGGCGTGGTATCTGGAAAACGAGGGGTGGTGCGAGGAGGTCATGCGCGAGCGCTACGACCTCCGTCGCCTGGGGCTGCAAGGGTAGCTGCCGACTACCCTTTCTTGGAGAAGGAATCCTTGGGTGCCCCGCACTTGGGGCATTTGGGCGGGCGACACCGCCCGTCCACCTCGGTCTTGCACGCGCCGCACACCCACACCGGCATAGTTCAGGCTCCTCCTCTCCTTCGGTCTTCAGGAACACCCGTGCACGGTGCCGCAGTTGGTGCACTTGTAGCAGGCACCGTTGCGCACCATCACCATACCGCAAAACGGGCACGGGGGAGCATCCGCCTGGTTGACGAACAGCTGGGCCTTGTCGTCCTCCACCAGGCCGGGAAGGGCCGCCTGCCTGGCCACCGGCAGAGGTAGCGTCGGGAGCTCATCCTGGGGGAGCGGCTGCACCCCCACCGCCGCCTGTTGTTCGGGGGTGAGGAACTTCGAGGCAAGCCAACGGAAAATATAGTCAATGATCGACTTGGCGTAGGGGATCTGGGGGTTGTTGGTCCACCCGGAGGGCTCGAAGCGGACGTGGGAGAACTTGTTGACCAAGAACTCCAGCGGCACTCCGTACTGCAGCGTCAGGGAAATGGCGGTGGCGAAGGCGTCCATCACCCCGGACAGGGTCGACCCCTCCTTGGCCATGGTGATGAACAGCTCGCCCGGCGTGCCGTCCTCGTACAACCCCACGGTGACATACCCCTCTTGCCCCTCGACAGAGAACTTGTGGGTGAAGGCGACGCGCTCGTCGGGGAGCTTGCGGCGGACGGGTTTGAACTCCTTGTCCGCCTGGGTGGTGGCGGCTGCCGCCAGGGGCTGGGAACCCTTGCAGTTGTCGCGATAGATCGCCACCGCCTTGAGGCCCAGTTTCCAGCCCTCGATGTACAGGCGTTCGATTTCCTCCGCGGTGGTTTCCTCCGGGACGTTGACGGTCTTGGAGATCGCCCCGGACAGGAAAGGCTGCACCGCCCCCATCATGCGCAGGTGGCCCATGGGGGCGATGAAGCGCTCGCCGCCCACCGGGCGGAAGGCGCAATCGAACACCGGCAGGTGCTCCGGCTTGAGCTCCGCCGCCCCCTCGATGGTGCCGGTGTCCTCGATGTGCTTGAGGATGGCGGCGCGGGTGGCGGCGTCGTAGCCCAGCCGGGTGAGGGCGCGGGATACCGTCTGGTTGACGATCTTGATGGTGCCGCCGCCCACCAGCCGTTTGACCTTGACCAGCGCCAGATCCGGTTCGATGCCGGTGGTGTCGCAGTCCATCATGAAGCCGATGGTGCCGGTGGGGGCCAGCACGGTCACCTGCGCGTTGCGATAGCCGTGCCGCTTGCCCAGCTCCAGGGCAGCGTCCCACGCGGCGGTGGCGTGCTGCCGCAACTGCGCCGGCACCCCGCGGGTGGGCAAACGATGGGCGGCGTCCCGGTGCATGCCGATCACTTCCACCATGGAATCCCGGTTGGGGGGGTAGCCCGGGAACGGGCCCAGGGCCTCGGCCAGGCGCGCCGACTGCAGGTAGGCCTGCCCGCACATGAGGGCGGTGATGGCCGCGGCGTAGGCGCGCCCCTCGGGGGAATCGTAGGGCAGCCCCTCGGCCATGAGCAGCGCCCCGAGATTGGCGTAGCCCAACCCCAGCGGCCGAAAATCGTGGGAGTTGACGGCGATGCGGGTCGTGGGGTACTGGGCGAAGTCCACCAGGATCTCCTGGGCGAGGATCATGATGTCCACGGCGTGGGAAAAGGCCGCCAAGTCAAAGCCGCCATCTTCGGCGAGGAACTTCATCAGGTTGAGCGACGCCAGATTGCACGCCGTATCGTCGAGGAACATGTACTCGGAACAAGGGTTGGAGGCGTTGATGCGGCCCGAGGCCTTGCAGGTGTGCCAGCGGTTGATGGTGGTGTCGTACTGGATCCCCGGGTCGCCGCACACCCACGCCGCCTCGCCCATCAGGCGCATCACCTCGCGGGCCCGGTGGCGGGCCACCACCTCGCCGGTGGTCACGGCGCGCAACTCGTACCACCCGTCGCTCTCCACCTGGCGCATGAACTCGTCGGTAACCCGCACCGAGTGATTGGCGTTCTGGTACTGGATCGAGTCGTACGCCCCCCCCTCGGCGTCGAAGCTGGCGGAATACCCGGCTCCGATCAGCACGTGGGCCTTCTTCTCCTCCTCCGCCTTGCAGCGGATGAAGGAAATCACGTCTGGATGGTCGACGTTCAGGATGACCATCTTGGCGGCGCGGCGCGTCTTGCCCCCCGACTTGATCACCCCCGCGAAGGCGTCGAAGCCGCGCATGAACGATACTGGCCCGGAGGCCGTCCCGCCGCCGGCCAGGGACTCCCGGGAGGAGCGCAGCACGGAGAGGTTGGTGCCCGTCCCGGATCCGTACTTGAACAGCATCCCCTCGGTCTTGGCGAGATCCAGGATGGAAGACATGGAGTCCTCCACCGAATTGATGAAGCAGGCCGAGCACTGGGGGTGCTCCTCGATGCCCACGTTGAACCACACCGGCGAGTTGAAGGAAGCCATCTGGTTCACCAGCAGGTGCGTCAGCTCGTGGTCGAAGGCCTGCGCCGAGGCCTCGTCGGCGAAGTAGCCGCCGGTGCGCCCCCACCCGGTGATGGTATCCACCACCCGGGAGATCAACTGTCGCGCCGAGCTCTCCCGCTCCTCAGTCCCCACCTTCCCGTGGAAATACTTCTGCGCCACGATGTTGATCGCCGTCTGGGACCACGCTTCAGGGACCTCCACGTCGGCTTGCTCGAACACCGTCGTCCCGTCGCTGCCGCTGATGCGGGCGGTGCGTTTCTGCCACCTCACCGCCTCGAAGGGGTGCCGTGCTCCATCGGTGAACAGACGGTTCACTTCAAGCCCCCGGGCACCGGGGCGCTGGGTGCTGGCGACGGCGAGGGCGGACGGTTCTGCGGACATGCGTTCGTCTCCTTCCGACGACTTCAAGTAACACTTGAAGTTTACTCGGCAACTGTAGACCGGTGCCCATCGCCTGTCAAGGGGGGAACCCCCAGATCTTGTGGCCCCCCTCACACAGCGCCACAATATATTGTGTGATCTCGGGTTCTTTTCCCTATGGCAAGGAGGCGGCGGGCCACCACTCGACCCCCCCGTCCAGGCTCTACCCCCATGGGACCCCGGCAGCACTTTCGCAGCCACCTGTCAAGTTGCCCACCGGGCGGGACCGGACCAGCGAGGGATGGACCCGAAAACCGCGGTTGGCTTCTACTGCGAGGCCGGATTTCGCCGCGCTGGCGGGCGTACTCGGGGACTCGGGCGCTGCGCCGTACGCTTGAGAGTACG